>JAPFFX010000386.1 GCA_026645375.1 Citricoccus sp. WCRC_4
GCCGCACAGTCCGGCGGCTTCGACCTGCGGACCCGGCGCCGGTTGGCCGCCCTGGCCTTCGCCCACACCGCCGCCTACGACAACGCCGTGGCCTCCTGGACCGCAGCACAGTTCGAGGCCGACGACGACGCCGCGGCCGACGCCGCTGCCACCGGTGCCGGTCAGGTCGCGCAGGACGTGCCGGCCCTGAGCCCGTCCGCACCCGTCTTCCCGCCCTACGCCGGCGTCACGCTGCAGCGCGCCGAGACCCTGCGCTACGGCGAGAACCCGCACCAGAAGGCCGCCCTGTACGTGGAGGACGGCGCCGCCCCCGGCATCGCCCAGGCCGAGCTGCTGCACGGCAAGCCGATGAGCTACAACAACTACGCCGACGCCGACGCCGCCCTGCGCGCCGCCTACGACTTCGACGCCCCGGCCGTGGCCATCGTCAAGCACGCCAATCCCTGCGGCGTGGCCGTGTCCGAGGAGGCGACGGCCTCCGACGCCCAGGGGCACGACCCGATCGCCGAGGCCCACCGCAAGGCCCACGCCTGCGACCCGGTGTCCGCCTTCGGCGGCGTGATCGCCGCCAACCGTGAGGTCACCGCCGGCATGGCCGCGACCGTCAAGGACATCTTCACCGAGGTCGTCATCGCCCCGTCCTTCTCCGCCGAGGCCCTGGAGATCCTCTCCGCCAAGAAGAACCTGCGCCTGCTGCGCCTGCCCGAGGGCTACGCCCGGGACGCCGTGGAGTACAAGCAGGTCTCCGGTGGCATGCTGCTGCAGGCCCGGGACGCGATCGACGCCGCCGGTGACGACCCCGCCACCTGGACCCTGGCCGCCGGTCCCGCCGCGGACGGCCAGACCCTCGCCGACCTCGCCTTCGCCTGGCGCGCGGTGCGTGCCGCGAAGTCCAATGCCGTGCTGCTGGCCTCGGACGGGGCCACCGTCGGCGTCGGCATGGGACAGGTCAACCGGCTGGACTCCTGCCGGCTGGCCGTGGAGCGCGCCAACACCCTGGGGGCCGCCTCGACCGGCGCCCAGGACGTGGGGCCGGGCTCCGGGGCCGAAGGCGCCGAGATCACGACCGCGGGTGGTGCCGAGAACGTCTCCGGCACCGGGGCGCCGGAGCGGGCCCGCGGCGCCGTGGCCGCGTCCGATGCCTTCTTCCCGTTCGCGGACGGGCTGCAGATCCTGATCGACGCCGGCGTGCGCGCCGTGGTCCAGCCCGGGGGCTCCATCCGCGACGAGGAGGTCATCGCCGCCGCTGAGGCCGCGGGCATCACCATGTACTTCACCGGCGCCCGGCACTTCTTCCACGGCTGACCGCCGGGGAGGGGCGGAGCGGTGCGGCCCGGTCACCGGAACGGCGGACCGGGCCGCCTCCGGTAGATTAGGGCCGGATTGAAACATCACCACGACCCGGCACGGCCGTCACCCGGTTGCGCCCTGTGAGGAGAGCGACGCTTCATGTCGAAGATCATCTACACCCATACCGACGAGGCACCCATGCTGGCCACCGGCTCGCTCCTGCCGCTGGTCCAGGCCTTCGCCTCCACCGCCGGCGTGGAGATGGAGACCCGGGACATCTCGCTGGCCGGCCGTATCCTGGCCGTCTTCAACGATGTGCTCCCCGAGGACCAGCGCGTCAACGACGCCCTCGCCGAACTGGGTGAACTGGTCAAGACCGATGACGCCAACGTCATCAAGCTCCCGAACATCTCCGCCTCCGTGCCCCAGCTGAAGGCGGCCATCGCCGAGCTGCAGTCCCACGGCTACGCCCTGCCGGACTACCCGGACGAGCCGAGGACCGGGGAACAGAAGGACGCGCGCGCCCGCTACGACAAGGTCAAGGGCTCCGCCGTCAACCCGGTACTGCGTGAGGGCAACTCGGACCGCCGGGCCCCGCAGTCGGTGAAGAACTTCGCGAAGAAGCACCCCCACTCCATGGGCGCCTGGTCGGCCGACTCGAAGACCAAGGTCGCCTACATGAAGCGGGACGCGTTCTTCCACAACGAGAAGTCCGTGGTCATCCCCGAGGACGGCACCGTCCGCATCCAGTTCGTGGACGGCGAGGGCGAGACCACGGTGCTCAAGGACGACTTCAAGGTCCTGGCCGGGGAGATCGTGGACGGCACCTTCATGTCCGCCCGGGCGCTGGACGAGTTCCTCACCGCCCAGATCAAGCGCGCCAAGGAGGAGGGCGTGCTGTTCTCCACCCACCTGAAGGCCACCATGATGAAGGTCTCCGACCCGGTCATCTTCGGCCACGTGGTCAAGGCCTACTTCCCGGCCGTGTTCGAGAAGTACGGCGCGGAGCTGGACGCCGCCGGCCTGAGCGCCAATGACGGGCTCGCCGCCATCCTCTCCGGACTGGACGCCCTGGACCCCCAGGTGGCCGAGGGGGTGCGCGCCGAGATCGATGCCGCCTACGAGAACGGTCCGGACCTGGCCATGGTCAACTCGGACAAGGGCATCACCAACCTGCACGTGCCCTCGGACGTGATCGTGGACGCCTCCATGCCGGCCATGATCCGCTCCTCCGGGCACATGTGGAACAAGGACGGCCAGGAGCAGGACACCCTGGCCGTGCTGCCGGACCCCTCCTACGCGGGCATCTACCAGGTGGTCATCGACGACTGCAAGGCCAACGGTGCCTACGACCCCACCACGATGGGCACCGTCCCGAACGTGGGGTTGATGGCCCAGAAGGCCGAGGAGTACGGCTCCCACGACAAGACCTTCATCCTCGAGGAGGCCGGCACCGTCCAGGTGGTGGACGGCTCCGGCACCGTGCTGATCGAGCACCAGGTCCAGGCCGGGGACATCTGGCGCGCCTGCCAGACCAAGGACGTGCCGGTGCGCGACTGGGTCAAGCTGGCCGTCACCCGGGCCCGCGCCTCCCAGACCCCGGCCGTGTTCTGGCTGGACGAGAACCGCGCCCACGACGCGAACGTCATCGCCAAGGTCCGCCAGTACCTGACCGAGCACGACACCGTGGGACTGCAGATCGAGATCATGGACCCCCAGGAGGCCACCCACTTCACCATCGACCGCCTGCGCCGTGGCCAGGACACCATCTCCGTGTCCGGCAACGTCCTGCGTGACTACCTGACGGACCTGTTCCCCATCCTGGAGCTGGGCACCTCCGCCAAGATGCTCTCGATCGTGCCGCTCATCAACGGCGGCGGACTGTTCGAGACCGGGGCCGGCGGCTCGGCCCCGAAGCACGTCCAGCAGTTCGTGGCGGAGAACCACCTGCGCTGGGACTCCCTGGGCGAGTTCCTCGCCCTGGCCGTGTCCTTCGAGCACGAGGCCGTGTCCAACGGCAACGCCCGCGCCCAGGTGCTGGCCGAGACCCTGGACCGTGCCACCGGCACGTTCCTGGAGGAGGGGCGCAACCCGTCCCGTAAGGTCGGCGAGATCGACAACCGCGGCTCGCACTTCTACCTGGCCCTGTACTGGACCCAGGAACTGGCACAGCAGTCCGACGATGCCGAGCTGGCCGCCAGCTTCAAGGACATCGCCGCCGAGCTGGCCGAGAACGAGCAGGCCATCATGGACGAGCTCAACGCCGTCCAGGGGGGCCCGGTGGACATCGGCGGTTATTACCACCCGTCCCCGGAGAGGGTGGCCGAGGCCATGCGTCCCTCGGCCACGCTGAACGCGGTCGTCCAGAAGATCGTGGACAAGCTGGCGGTGTGATGCCCCTCCGCGACTAGCGGACGGAAAGGCCCCGTCTCACCTCGGTGTCCGAGGCGAGACGGGGCCTGTCCACGCTCTGGGCGCTGTGCCCGCGGAATCCTGCTCGTGGAGCCGCACCCACGGATCCGGTAGAACG
>JAPFFX010000394.1 GCA_026645375.1 Citricoccus sp. WCRC_4
GACGAAGGCGACCACGATCGCCCCGAACAGGTGGTCCCAGCCCAGCCAGCCGGCGTACAGGCCGAGTGCGCCGCCGAGCTTGACGTCGCCCATGCCCATGCCGGTCCGGCTGAGCAGGTGCAGGACCAGCATGAGCGCGAGGTAGACGGCGCCGCCGCCGATCATGCCCCAGAACCGGGTCCACCCGGTGTCGCTGGCCAGGCACCCCAGGCCCAGGATGACCCCGCCGCCGGCGGCCAGCATCCCGGTCCACTCATTGGGCAACCGGTGCTCGCGCAGGTCCGTCACGGTGAGCACCACCGCGCACACCGCGAACAGCCCCAGCGCCGCCACCGCGCAGGCCAGCAGCAACCAGTTCCCGTCCCGGGCCGCCTCGGCCAGTACATTCGGCATGGGCCCCAGCCTAGAACGCAGGGCGACGGCCCCGGGCCGGACCCACCCGGGCTGTGGACGGCACCGGCGGGCCAGCCGCAACCGCCTAGACTGGGGCCCATGCCCGGCCCCCTGGACCGCCCCAGCACCAGCCCCTCCCCCGTGACGACCTACCGGTCCTGGCCGGAGTGGGTCCAGCGGACGGTCCCCGTGGCCGTCCTGGTGGCGCTGATGTGGGTCCTGGAGTTCATCGACCTGTTCGCCGGCGGCCGGCTCAACCAGTTCGGCATCCAGCCCCTGGAGCCCGGGGGCATGACCGGCATCCTCTTCGCCCCCCTGCTGCACTCCGGGTTCGGGCACCTGGTCTCGAACACCGTCCCGCTGCTGGTCCTGGGCGTCATGATCGCGTGGATCACGCACCGGTGGTGGCTGATCACGGCCGGAGTCTGGCTGCTCGGCGGACTGTTCACCTGGGTGATCGGCGGGATCGGCACCAACCACATCGGCGCCTCGCTCGTGGTCTACGGCTACGCGGCCTTCCTGGTCACCTACGGCATCCTGTCCCGGCGGCTCTCGGCGGTCCTGGGCGCCGTCGTCACGGTCCTGCTCTACGGCGGCTTCGTGTGGGGCTTCCTGCCCCTCAATCCACGCGTCTCCTGGGAGGGCCACCTGGCCGGCGCGGCGGCGGGCGTGGTGGTGGCGTTCGCGGACACCCGCCAGGCCCGCCGGGACCTGCGGCAGCGGCGGGCCCTGCAGGAACGGTGACGCGCGGATCACGCCCGGCAAATCCTGCCCGAAGGTCGCTGGTGCCAACTTCTCCCAAGTGGTAGTCATCTGCGCCGGTGGCAGGTATGCTGAAACCGCTTCCATCCGTGTGATACCGACTCAGTAACCAGTGCACCGACGGAAGCCTCCGGCTCCATGGCCTCTCATCCCGTTTCACGGGGCCATGGTTAGCGGTGGATTCGCCCCGGTTCCCTCATCCCCCCCTCCGCGGGGACCGGCCCGATCCGCCAGGGGGCCGCTGCACCTCGTGCAGCGGCCCCTCTTTCTTTCGCGGCCCCCGCTCAGATGGAGGCATCCTCCAGCAGTTCGGTCACGAGGGCCGCGATCGGGGAGCGCTCCGAGCGGTTCAGCGTGACGTGGCCGAACAGCGGGTGCCCCTTGAGGGTCTCGACGACGGCCGCGATGCCGTCGTGCCGCCCCACCCGCAGGTTGTCCCGTTGCGCGACGTCGTGGGTGAGCACGATCTTCGAGTTCTGTCCCATGCGGCTCATCACGGTCAGCAGCACGTTCTTCTCCAGGGACTGCGCCTCGTCCACGATCACCCAGGAGTCGTGCAGGGACCGGCCGCGGATGTGGGTGAGCGGTAGGACCTCCAGCATCCCGCGGTCGACCACCTCGTCCAGGACCTCGGTGGAGACGAGCGCTCCCAGGGTGTCGAACACGGCCTGGGCCCAGGGGTTCATCTTCTCCGACTCCGAACCGGGCAGATACCCCAGTTCCTGTCCCCCGACGGCGTAGAGCGGGCGGAAGACCACCACCTTGCGGTGCTCGCGGCGTTCCATCACCGCCTCCAGTCCCGCGCAGAGTGCCAGCGCCGACTTGCCGGTGCCGGCCCGGCCGCCCAGGGACACGATGCCGACGCTGGGGTCGAGCAGCAGGTCGATCGCCAAGCGCTGCTCCGCGGAGCGGCCGTGCAGGCCGAACACGTCCCGGTCCCCGCGGACCACCCGGGTGTTGCGGTGCTGGTCCACCCTGCCCAGGGCGGAGCCCCGCGGCGAGGTGATCACCAGTCCGGTGTTCACCGGCAACTCGGCCGCCTCGGCCACCGCCACCGGGTCACCCGCGTAGAGGGCGTTGACCTCCTCCTCGGTGGCCCTGACCTCGGCCGTGCCGGTCCAGCCGGAGTCGCGGACCAGCTCGTTGCGGTACTCATCGGCCTGCAGTCCCATGGCCGAGGCCTTGACGCGCATCGGCAGGTCCTTGGAGACCACCGTGACGTCACGCCCCTCGTCGGCGAAGTTCTTGGCCACCGCCAGGATGCGGGCGTCGTTCTCCGTGGACCGGAAGCCGTGGGGCAGTACGTCCACGGAGATGTGGTTCAGCTCCACCCGCAGTGATCCGCCCTCGGTGCCCAACGGCACCGGGCGGTTCAGCGATCCGTGCTCGATCCGCAGTTCGTCCAGCAGCCGCAGTGCCTTGCGCGCGAAGTAGCCCAGGTCCGGGTCGTCGCGCTTCTTCTCCAGTTCGGAGATCACCACGATCGGCAGGATCACCTCGTGCTCGGCGAAGCGCAGGATCGCCCGGGGATCGGACAGGAGCACGGAGGTGTCGAGCAGGTAGGACCGCTCCCCCACGCTCATCCGTGGTGCGGGCTGGGTGGCCTCCGGGGTGTTGGTGGCCAAGGCGGTAGACAGGTTATCCACGTCGGACTCCAGACCGGGGCACGCGCCCCGATGATCGAGGGGCGGGGTGGGGCGGACCGGCCGGGGCCGGAACGGCCCCCCGCTGCGTGCTGTCGGGAGTGACGGCATACGGCCTGGCCTTTCCGATCAATCCGCCGGGTGCGGATCGACCTCGATCCGTGCCCGTCGGCGACTGATACCCCCACCGTAGGACCGCGCGTCGGGGTGCGGGAGTAGAAAGCGCCACGTGACGTGATTAACTTTCGGTGAAGGTACCGCCAACGGGTCACGGCCCCGCGTCGGGACCACCGCGTTCAGGACCCGAAGCGGCGCTGCCGGGAGGCGAAGTCCCGCAGGGCGCGGATGAAGTCCACTCGACGGAAGTCCGGCCACAGGGCCTCGCAGAAGTAGAACTCCGAGTAGGCGGACTGCCACATCAGGAACCCGGAGAGCCGCTGTTCCCCGGAGGTACGGATCACCAGGTCGGGGTCCGGCTGGCCCCGGGTGTAGAGGCGGTCGGAGATCTGCTCGTCCGTGAGCTCCGCGGCCACGTCCGCGGCACTGCGGCCGGCGGCATCGGCCTCCAGCAGCAGCTCCTTGACCGCGTCCACGATCTCGCGGCGGCCGCCGTAGCCCACGGCGACGTTCACGTGCACACCCTCGGCGTCCGCCGTGCGTGCCTGCAGGTCCGCCAGCGTCTCCGCCAGGCCCTCGGGCAGCAGGTCGGGCGCGCCGACGGCCTGCACGCGGACCCGGTGGCCGTTCTCCAGGCCGTCGGCCAGCCTGGCCAGGGTGTTGCCGATGATGCCGACGAGTTGTTCGAGCTCGTCGGGGGGCCGGTTCATGTTGTCCGTGGAGAGCATGTACAGCGTGACGACCTTGATGCCCAGCTCGTCGCACCAGCCGAGGAACTCGTGGATCTTCTCCGCACCGGCCTGGTGGCCGTCCGCCGTGGTGGCTCCCGAGGCCTTGGCCCAGCGGCGGTTGCCGTCCAGGACCACGCCGATGTGCCGCGGCAGGCGCTCCGGGTCCAGGCTCGAGGCGATGACTCGCTCATAGATGCTGTAGACCACGTTCGGTCCCGCCATGGTCCCCCACCTTCCGGCCGCGGTGCGCCCCGTGCCGGCGCCCCTGCTGGGGTCTACGGTAGCGAACCACGGGCACGACCCAGCTCCACCCCAGGCGGCCGGACTACCCTGGGGTAATGATGCAGCACCCCATCGCCGACCCCTCGGCCGGTGCGCCGGACCTGGCCGCGCGGGTCTCACCGCGCCGTCGCTGGCGCATGGACCGCGTGACGGATCCCGCCCACCCCGACTTCAAGCCGCGGATGCGGGGCCACCTGCACGCCGCGATGGTTCCCCTGGCGCTGGCGGCCGGCATCGTCCTGGTCGTGCTGGCGCCCACCCCGGCCCTGACCTGGGCCAGCGCCGTGTATGCCCTCACCGGGCTGATGCTGTTCGTGGTCTCGGCGACCTACCACCTGGTGCAGTGGACACCGGAGGTGGCCCTGGTGCTCAAGCGGCTGGACCACACGAACATCATGCTGGTCATCGCCGGCACCTACACGCCCCTGTCCATCGCCCTGCTGCCTCCCGCCCAGGCCACGCTGCTGCTGTCCTGCGTCTGGGTGGGCGCCGTGGCGGGCGTGGCCTTCCGGGTGTTCTGGACCTCGGCGCCGCGCTGGCTCTACACCCCGGTCTACGTCCTGCTGGGGCTGGCGGCGCTGCTGTTCATCGCGGACTTCTTCGCCGCCGACGCGGTGGCCGCCATCCTCGTCTGCGCCGGCGGGGCCTGCTACATCATCGGCGCCGTGTTCTACGCGCTGAAGCGGCCGAACCTCCACCGCGAGTGGTTCGGCTTCCACGAGCTGTTCCACGCCTTCACCATCGGCGGCTTCGCCTGCCACTACATCGCCATCATGTTCGCGGTGCTGCACGCCTGACCCGCAACCGGGGCGCCCGTGTCGGGTCTCCCGTGGCCGGCCCTGAGGTGGCCGGGCCTCACGCGTCCGGCGCCGGCCCATCCCCGGCCAGCCGGTCCAGTGCGTCGATCCCGTCCACGGGGGCGTGGCACAGCGTCCCGTGGCACAGGTAGAGGGCCGTCGCGCCGTCGCGGGAGGTCCGTCCGGCGGTGACATCGTCCAGGTCCGTCGCGTCACCGGGACCGACGGGTGCTCCGTCGTCGGGCCGCGGTCCGGGTCCTGGGCCGGTGCCCGTGACGGCGGCCGGCTCACCGGGCGACTGGAGACCGACCACGCCGCGGACGATCGCCCAGGCCAGGGCCTGCCGCCGGTCCTCCGCGGTGCCCCCGGCGGCCACCAGGAGGTCATCGACCGCGCGGTGCCGGGCCACCAGCCGCAGGGCCGTGGCGGTCTCCAGCGGGGCCTGCCTCCCCAGCCGGCACAGGTGTCCGAGCGTCTTCTCCGCCCACGCACGGGCTCCCCCGCCCGGCAGCGTCCCGGCATGGACCGGGGCCAGCACGTGCCAGTGCAGCAGCACCTCGGCCCAGGCCCCGAGGGCGGACGGCTCGGCGCCGTCCAGCGGGGAGGCGAAGGAGGGCCCACCCTGGGCCGCGGCCAGGGCGGCGTCCCCGGCGGGGGCCGCCAGTAGTGCCGGACCGTGGTCGGTCTGGACCACCAGGGTCCCGACGACGGCGTCCACCACCGCCCGTGCCCGCGCCTTCCAGCGCTCCTGGCCGGTGGAACGGTAGAGCGCGATGAAGGCCCCGGCCGCCTGGGCGTGGTCCGCGAGCGTCCCGGCGGCCGGACCGGGCCGTCCGTCGAGTGCCGAGCGCAGCACGTGGGCGGGACCCGCCGGGGCACCGTCGACTCCCTGCGGCGCCTCACGGTCCGTCCTCGACTCGGCGGCTGCCAGCGGCCGGCAGTGCACCTGCCAGAGCACCTCCCCGGCGGCGAGCGCCTGGTCCAGCAGCCGGTCCTCGCCGAGCAGCGCCCAGGCCTCGGCCAGGGCGGTCACGGTCATCCCGTTCCAGGCGGCGACCTCCTTGCCGTCCCGTGCCGGTTGCGGCCGGGAGGCCACCCGCCGCCGCAGTCCGGGCAGGGCCCGGTCCCACAGGTCCTGTTCGGCCTCCGTGAGCAACCGGCCGGCGTGCAGGGTCAGCGGTGCGCTGCCGGGCTCCACGGGCACCCCGGCCAGGACCTCCGCCAGGTGCTCCACCTCGGCGGGACCGGCCTCGGGGGCCTCCGCGGCCAGGGCCTCACGCAGCTCTGCGGGCGTCCACGTGTAGGTCGCCCCCTCCACGGGCTGACCGTCCACCACGGTGTCCGCGTCCAGGCTGGCGGCGAAGGCCCCGGAGGCCGTGGTCATCTGCTCCTCGAGCCAGGCCGCCGTGCCCAGGGCGAGCCGCCGGGCGAGGGCCGGATGGCGCGGGTCCAGTGGCGCCAGGTGGTCCAGGTGGTCCGCGAGCACCGCCCAGCGGGCGTACCAGCGCAGCAGTTGGGCGTTGTCGTAGAGCATCTTCTCGAAGTGGGGCAGCGCCCAGGACCGGTCGGTGGCGTAGCGGGCGAACCCCCCGGAGACCTGGTCCGCCAGGGACGAGGTGCCGATCACGGCCAGCGTGCGTGCGGCCAGCGCCCAGGCCGTCGCCCGGGCGGGTCGCGGCCCGGTGGCGGCCGCCTGCAGCAGGAGGCCCAGGGCGGGGCCGGGCGGGAACTTGGGCGCTCCGGTGCCGAAGCCGCCGTGTCCCGTGTCCTCGAGCAGTGCCAGCTGCTCGATCGCGTCGGTGACGGCACCGGCGAACGGCCCCGGACCGGCGTCGGGGTCCGGTGGGGCCTGTCCGGCCCCGAGCGCGAGGGCGGCCAGCGCCGTGGACTGCCGTCCCACTCCGGCGGCCAGGGCGGCCGCCGCCTGCTCGACCTCCTCCCGGCGGTCCGTCCAGGCCGCGTGCACCGCGTCCAGGACCTGGCGGAAGGAGGGCGTGCGCCCTCCCCCGCCGTGCTGGCGGGGCTCGGGCGGATAGTAGGTGCCGGCGTGGAAGGGGCGTCCGTCCGGGGTGGCGAACACGCTCATGGGCCAGCCGCCCTGACCGGTCAGGAGCTGGGTCGCGGTCATGTACGACTCATCGACGTCCGGGTGCTCCTCCCGGTCCACCTTCACCGCCACGAAGCGGGCGTTCAGCTCACGGGCGGTGGCCTCGTCCTCGAAGGACTCGTGCGCCATGACGTGGCACCAGTGGCAGGCCGCGTAGCCGATGGAGACGAAGACCGGGACGTCCCGGCGGGCGGCCTCGGCGAAGGCCCCGGGCCCCCAGGGCCGCCAGTCGACCGGGTTGCCGGCGTGCTGGAGCAGGTACGGGCTGGTCGAGTCGGCGAGCTGGTTGGCCATGGCCCCACGGTAGGGCGGGCGCTCCCCGCCCCTCCAGCCTGCCTCGACGGCCCGCTGCCGCTCAGTCGCGGCCGGAGTCCGGTGCCTTCGGCTCCGGCGCCGGGCCGTTGAGGTACCCGGGGTACTTCTTCTGCAGCCGGGCCCGCTGGATGTCGACGTCGGAACCGGAGCTCCGGTCGACGCCGAGGTCCTCATCCGGGTGGCGCACGTCCTCCGGGAGGTAGCCCTGGTAGCGGTTCACCAGCATGTCCTCCGCCTGGCTGGAGCGGTACTGCACCCGGCGGATGGAGCGGACCATGAGCCGGATGACCACGATGGCCATGGCCACCATCAGCGCGGTGAACAGGAAGCCCTCGATACCCGGGGTGACCTCGGTCTGGTCCAGCCCCGGCTTCAGGGTCGGTTCGGGCACGCCCGGCATCGGCTGTCCGACGGCCGTATCACCGTCACCCGGGGCGGCGGAGGCGGACAGGAGAAGGGGCGGGAAGGCGATCACGGTTGACCATTCTACCGGTGGCCAACCACCCGACGCCGACCGCAGGGGCCGGCCTCAGCGCAGCCCGGTGAACAGGTCGGTCTCCGGCAGGGTCGTCTCCACCCGGGAGTCGATCAGGACGTAGTCCTCCCACGGCCAGGTCCGGCGCAGCAGGGAATTGGGGGCGGCGAAGAAGTGCCCGGTCGGGTCCACCTGGGTCCGGTGCGCCCGCAGTGCGGCATCGCGGCGCTCGAGGTAGTCGGCCACGTCGATCTGCGTGGTGACCCGGTGGTCGGTGATGCGGAACCGGGCCGGACCGGACTGCCCCTCCTGCCCCTCGGGGCCGGCGTCGGCAGCGGCGGCCGCCTCGCGCTCGGCCCGCTCCTCCGCCAGCAGCTTCTCGTACCACGCCATCCGCTCCGTGAACGGGGACTCCTCGCCCGCGGCCAGGTAGGCCTCGTGCAGGGCACGGTACTTGTCCGGGTTGAACGCGCGGTCGTAGTAGAGCTTGGACGGGGTCCACGGCTCGCCCAGCCCGGGGTACCGCTCCGGGTCGCCCGCGGCACGGTAGGCCTCCACCGTGATCTCGTGGGACTTGATGTGGTCCGGGTGCGGGTAACCACCGATCTCGTCGTAGCTGATCAGCACGTGCGGCCGGAACTCCCGGATCACGCGCACCAGCGGGGCCGTGGCCCGGTCCAGGGGGACGGTGGCGAAGCAGCCGAAGGGCAACGGCGGCAGCGGATCGCCCTCGGGCAGCCCGGAGTCCATGAACCCGAGCCACCGGTGCTCGATCCCCAGGGCCGTGCCGGCCTCGTCCATCTCGGCACGGCGCACCCCGGTGATGTCCCGGTCCAGCCGCACGGTGTCCCCGTAGGCGGGGTTCAGCAGGTCGCCGCGCTCTCCGCCGGTGCAGGTCACCACCATGACCTCCGCGCCGGCCTCCTCGTAGGCGGCCATCATCGCGGCGCCCTTCGAGGACTCGTCGTCCGGGTGGGCGTGCACCGCCATCAGGCGCAGGCCGTGGGAGGCCGGGACACCGCGGGCCTCGGGACCGGCGTGCGAGGCCTCGGCCTCGACCGTTCCGTAGTCGGCCTGGCCCACCGGCACGCCGAACTCCGGCGCGCCGGTACCGTCCGGGTCGATCAGGGAAGAACTGCTCACGTGGCCTCGGCTGCTTTCCCGCCCCGTCCGAACGCCCGGCGGGCGCGCTGAGGCGGCATGATCGGGGACCTGCACGGTCCGGTGGACGTCGGTGGAGCCTCGTGCCGCCGCGATACCATGGAGCGATATGGATCCCTCACCCCAGGCCTCGGCGGACCAAGCGCCGAGGGACAGCCTAGCGAACCGGTATGGACGCTCCCAGCGCACCGGCCCGACCTTCTGGACCCGCTGGGGCCGCTGGGTCGCTGCGGCGGCGCTGGTCCTCGCGGTCGCAGCGGTGGCCTGGCTCACCGCCTCGGCCACCGGCCGGGCCCTGGACTGGAAGGACGTGGGCTTCGAGATCTCCTCCCCCACCCGGGCCTCGGTGACCTTCCAGCTCACCAAGGACCCGGCGGACACCGTGGAGTGCGCCGTCCAGGTCCTGTCGGAGCAGTACGCGGTGGTGGGATGGCGCACCGTGGTGATCGGACCCCAGGACGAGACCGGCAGCGGCCTGCCCTCGGACCGGACGCGGTACTACGACGTCACCCTGCGCACCGACGCTCTCGGTGTCAACGGCGGGGTCAATTCCTGCTGGATCCGCGGCTCCTGAGCCGCGCGTCCCGGATGGGCAGCGTCCGTGAAGAACTGAGACGCTGATCACGGCCGACGTGACGGATCTGAAGCAGATCCGTTAGAGTGGACCCCATTGGTTCTCGACCCCGCATGACGGGGCCCGCACGGATTCCGGTCCGTGGAGGCTCCGCCGGCGGGGTTCTTGCATGGACGCCACCCGGGCTGCACTCGCAGCACAGCGCCATGCACCGGAAGCACTGTGCGGTCCCGGCCATCCCGGTCCGTCCGCCCAGTCGACCGACCCGAAGGAGACGACGCGTCCATGAGCAATACCGACAGCGCTCCCTGGCTGACCCAGGAGGCCTACGACCGCCTGAAGCGGGAGCTGGACCATATCTCCGGTCCCGGCCGCCAGGAGATCATCGACCGCATCGAGCAGGCCCGCGAGGAGGGTGACCTCAAGGAGAACGGCGGCTACCACGCCGCCCGCGAGGAGCAGTCCAAGAACGAGGGTCGCATCCAGGAGCTCAAGTACCTGCTCGAGACCGCCGTGATCGGCGCCGCCCCCGCCGATGACGGCGTGGTCGAGCCGGGCATGGTGGTCGAGGCGAAGATCGCCGGTGACGTGGAGACCTTCCTGTTCGGCAACCGCGAGATCGCCGATGACAAGGACTCGATCACCGTCTACTCCGAGCGCTCCCCGCTCGGCGAGGCCATCCAGGGCGCGAAGGTGGGCGACACCCTCTCCTACTCGGCCCCGAACGGCAAGGACATCACCGTGGAGATCGTCTCCGCGAAGCCCTACCAGGCCTGAGCCACCTCCGCGACGGTCCCGGCCGGGCCCTGCCCGGCGCCCGGGGCCCTGGCGGACCACGACGGCGGCGTATTCGACAGCACCGCGTCGCCGCGCCCGGGCGATTGGGACAAGCGCCCATCGTGGGGTTCATGGACGTCTTGGCTTCGGCTGACGGCCCTGACCACGCTCGTGATTGCAGCACCGGTGGGGTGCACGCCCGCAGGCGACGGAAGCGGTTCCGGAGGAGCCGCAGCTGGTGGAGCCGGCTC
>JAPFFX010000312.1 GCA_026645375.1 Citricoccus sp. WCRC_4
TCGAGCGGCGTCCCGTCGTCGTACTTTCCAATAACGATGGCTGCGTCGTGGCGCGCTCCGAGGAGGCGAAGCAACTGGGCATCGCCACCGGAACGCCGAGCGTGAGGAGGACTTCGACGCCGTGGTCTGGATGACCACCCGGACCTCCTATCTTTACCTTGCCGAGCGCAAGGACGAGCTCGGCTCTCCGGAGGCGGTCTGCGGTGCCCGCGTTGCTGGCGTCACGGGCTCGGTAACCGAGAGCCAGCTGGAGCACTATACCGAGTGGTGCTCGAAGCAGGGCCTCGGGGTCCCCGAGTTCATTGGCCTGGAGGATACCAACTCCACCATCCTGGCTGTTCAGTCGGACCGCGCGGACTACGCCGGCACCACTCAAACCGCGGCGCTGGACATGCAGGCGCAAGACCCTGGGACCTTCGAGTTCATCGTGCAGTCGGATGAGCAGGGCGCGGGCGTGGACCAGCTTGCCATGTTCATGCCCAAGGACAACGAGTTGGCGGCCCCCATGCTCGCAGCCTTCGAGGGCATCTTTGAGAACGGCGAGTACGAGCGCATCATGGCCGAATGGGGGCTCGATGACGTCACGGTGGAGAAGCCGGTCCTTAACCCGATGACGACCGGCGACTCCGGCTCATGACCGTTACGGAGAACCGTATGTCAATTTCCGCACCCGCCGTGCGCATCGATGCCGTCGATGTGGCCGAGGCCCGCCCCCGGATCAGGCCGCTGCGCATCCTGGGCACCGTGGTCCTGGCCCTGGTGGCGTTCGGCATCATCTCGTTCCTCGTCACCAACGAACGGTTCGAATGGCCCATCGTGGCCGAGTACCTGTTCAACCCCAGCGTACTGCTCGGTCTGCTGACCAGCATCCTGCTGATGGTCGTCGCCATGGTGCTCGGCACGGCCCTGGGCGTGGTCCTGGCTGCCGGCCAGCTCAGCGACTACTGGCCCGCGCGCATGGCCTGCATGGCCTTCGTCGGGTTCTTTCGCGGGGTCCCGCCCCTCGTCCAGCTGATCTTCTGGTTCAACCTCGCCTACCTGCTTCCGCGCATTTCGGTGGGGGTGCCGTTCGGCCCCGAGCTGTTCAGCTGGTCCACAAACGACCTGATCACCCCGCTCACGGCGGCCATCATCGGTCTCTCCCTCCATGAGGCTGCCTACATGGCGGAGATCATCCGCGCGGGCATCCTCTCCGTGGACCAGGGCCAGCATGATGCCTCCGCGGCCATGGGCTTCAGCCGCTGGCACGCCTTCACCCGGGTCGTGCTGCCGCAGGCCATGCGCGTCATCATCCCGCCGACCGGCTCCCAGGTCATCGCCACGCTCAAGGGCACTTCCCTGGTCAGCGTCATCGCGATGGGCGACCTCCTCCACGCCGTCCAGGTCATTTACAACCGAACCTATGACGTGGTCCCCATGCTCATCGTGGCGGTCATCTGGTATCTCGTGGCGGTCTCCGTCCTCACCGTCTTCCAGCGCAAGGTCGAGGACTACTACAGCCGTGGCGCCACCCGCACGGCGCCCAAGGCCACGGGCGGCGCGGCGGCGTCGGGCGGTGGTACCCCGGGGCCCGACGCCGGTCAGACCGGTACCCCGATCGACAACCGGAACCAGGAGAACCAGGCATGAACGGATCCCAGCCCGGCGCCGCACGCGGCGCGACAGGGACAATGGCCACCACCGCCCCGGTCCTCGAGATCGTGGGGCTGCGCAAGCGCTTCGGCGATCACCTTGCCCTGGACGGGATCGACCTGACCGTTAACGAGGGCGAGGTCGTGGCCATCCTGGGTCCCTCCGGCTCCGGCAAGTCCACCCTGGTGCGGTGCATCGACCAGCTCGAGAAGATCGACGGCGGGGCCATGTACCTGGACGGTGAGCTCCTGGGCTTCGAAAGCGTCCAGCGCCTGCGACCGCTGACCGACTCCGGGGTCCGCGCCCAGCGTCGGCGGATGAGCATGGTGTTCCAGCAGTTCAACCTGTTCCCGCACTGGACGGTGTTGCGGAACGTCACCGAGGCGCCGATCGCGGTCCACGGCATCGCCCGGGCGCAGGCCAAGACCGCGGCCCTGGACCTGCTGGCCAAGGTGGGGCTGTCGGACAAGGCCGACGCCTATCCGCGGCAGCTTTCGGGCGGCCAGCAGCAGCGCGTGGCGATCGCCCGCGCCGTGGCCGTGGAACCGCGCGTCCTGTTGTTCGACGAGCCCACCAGTGCGCTGGACCCGGAACTGATCGACGAGGTGCTGCAGACCATGAAGGCCCTGGCCGCCAGCGGCCGGACCATGGTGGTCGTCACCCACGAAATGGAGTTCGCCCGCGAGGTCGCGGACCGCTGCGTCTTCATGGCCGACGGCCGTGTCGTCGAGGACCGTCCGGCCGAGGCGTTCTTCCGCGAGCCGAGGACAGACCGGCTGCGCGCTTTCCTGGCCCGTTCCCAACGCCAGAACGAGGAGCGCCAGGCCGAGGGGCAGCGCCCGGGGGAGGACCAGCGGCGGTGACCACGGCGATGACCACTCTGATGGCCACCGGGGACCTGGTCCTGGAGCGGAAGGACGCCACGTCCCTGCTCGCCGCCGCGGCCCCGGTCCTGGCCGGCGCCGACCTGGTCATCGGCCACCTCGAGGTCCCGCACACCGGTTCCACGGTCTCCATGTCCACGGACGTGCCCGCCCTGCCGGCCCCACCCTCGGCCCTGGATGCGGTGGCCGCGGCAGGATTCCACGTACTCACCCTGGCGGGCAACCATGTCTACGACTTCGGCGGTGAGGGCATCGAGGACACCCGCCGGCACTGCCGGGACCGCGGTCTGGGCACCACCGGTGCCGGACGCAATCTCGCCGAGGCCTGGGAACCGGCCGTCGTGGAGCACGGCGGCCGGCGGATCGCGGTGCTCAGCGTCAACTGCGTCGGCCCCCGGGAGTCCTGGGCCGGCAGCGCCAAGGCCGGCTGCGCCTGGGTCGAGGTCGTCACGCACTACGAGCCCCGGGGCGCCAACCCG
>JAPFFX010000406.1 GCA_026645375.1 Citricoccus sp. WCRC_4
CTGCATCCGCAGAGGCCGGTCGGTTCCCGTGGGGGAGCCGACCGGCCTCTGCGCGTTCACCTCCGCCCGCTCATCCCCGGGCGATGGCCAGGAAGACAGGGAAGGGCGTGCCGTCCTTGTCGATCGTCGAGAAGTCCTCGACCGAGACGTCCTCGAACCCGCTCTGCACGAGCCACTGGGCCAGCTGGTGACGGTCGAAGCCCGGGTGGCCGTCGAAGTCGCGCAGGTGGGCGTGGAAGGATCCGTCCTCCGTGTCCAGGTCGGCGATCGCCACGTGCCCGCCCGGCTCCAGCAGGGCGCGGATCCCGGACAGGACCCTCGGGACGTCGTGGACATGATGGAGCACCAGGCTGGCGACGACCAGGTCGAATCGTTCATCCGGGGTGCTGCCTGACTCCAGGTCCAGGTCCCAGACCCGGGTGCCGGCCGGCAGGAGGCCGCGGACTACCTTGTCCGCGGCCACCCGGCGCATCCCCTCCGAACTGTCCGCGAGGGTCGCGGTGCCGATGTGGGGCCCGAGCGCCTGGGAGACCAGTCCGGTGCCCGCCCCGTACTCCAGGAGGCGTTCCCGGCCCGTGAGGGCCAGCCTGGTGGTGATGGCGTCCGCCAGCCGGCGTGCCTCCTCCGCCTTGCCGGGTGCCAGGTCCCAGGTGGCCGCCGCGGTGTCGAAGTGCTCATCCGCCATGGCGGGCCTCCTGGTCCAGGGCTGTCGCGTCGGCCCTGCGGCCGGGATGCGTCCCGTGGGCGGAGGACGCCTCCACCGGGACGCCGGCGGGCTTTGTCGTGTTCTCGGGGGAGGTCATCCGACCATCCTGCCAGCCCGGTCCTGTCGGTGGAATGTGAAGCGGGGAAGCGGTGCCCGGAATCACCGACACCGTGATGGGGTGACGAACATGACACCCCGGTGAACCACGGGCGTCCGTGAGGTGCGCCGTGGAGGCCCTGAGGGCTACAACGGCCCGTACAAAGTATGTGGAAAGCCTGTGGATAACTGTGAAGAACCGGCGGTCCAAGTTGCACTGGTGTGCTTCCAGGTGCTACTTCCCCAGCAGTAATCCCCAGCGAAATTCCTTTCTATCCACAGGTCCGGATTCGTTAAACCCCACGTCAGGTGCTGATTCTGGACGGATGCTGGCTAGCATCCCCAGGGTTTTCCCCACGCTGTGCACACGACATGCCGGTGAATCCACACGTTATCCACAGAAGCTGTGGACATCGTGCTTGAGTGGGGTTCCGCAGGCGAGTAGTCTCACGTGGTACCCCCACAGGACGAGCCGGGTATTGGCTAAGGTTTTTGGCGCACATCCGGTTGGCATCGCCTGGGGAGTCCGTCGCATCGGGATCCTGATGCGACGGGCTCTTAGGGACACCGCACCGCGGGGGGAGTTGCCGGGCCGTCCGGTTATAGGGAAGGGAATCAACTACTTGGCATTCGAGCATTTCGATTCCACCGACGGCACCGGCTCCTCGCGGGCCAACCTCCTTCCCCCGCAGGACCTCGTCGCCGAACAGTCGGTGCTCGGGGGCATGATGCTCTCCAAGGACGCGATCGCGGACGTCGTGGAGCTGTTGCGCGGCAACGACTTCTACAAGCCGGCGCACGAGATGATCTACGAGGCGATCATCGACCTGTACGGACGCGGCGAGCCCGCCGATGCCGTCACGGTCGCGGACCTGCTCAACAAGCGCCAGGAACTGGCCCGCGTCGGCGGCCCCGCCGTGCTGCACGAACTCGTCCAGTCCGTGCCGACCGCGGCGAACGCGGGCTTCTACGCCGAGATCGTGCGCGAGAAGGGCGTCCTGCGCCGCCTCGTCCAGGCGGGCACCAAGATCGTCCAGATGGGCTACCAGCAGGACGGCGAAGTCGAGGAGATCGTCAACGAGGCCCAGGCCGAGGTCTACAAGGTCGCCGAGACCCGGCAGTCCGAGGACTACGTCCCCTTGTCCGGGATCCTCGAGCACACCGTGGACGAGATCGAGGCAGCCGGGTCCCAGGGCGAGGGGATGACCGGGGTGCCCACCGGGTTCTACGAGTTCGACGAGCTGACCCAGGGCCTGCACGGCGGGCAGATGATCGTCATCGCCGCTCGTCCTGCCGTCGGCAAGTCCACGATCGCCCTGGACTTCGCCCGCTCCGCGGCCATCAAGCACAACATGACCACCGTGTTCTTCTCCCTCGAGATGGGCAAGAACGAGATCGCCATGCGCCTGCTCTCCGCGGAGGCCACGATCGCCCTGCAGGACCTGCGCAAGGGGACCATCCGGGACGAGCAGTGGTCCAAGATCGCCGCCACCGTCGGACGGCTGAACGACTCGCCGTTCTTCATCGACGACTCACCGAACATGTCCATGATGGAGATCCGCGCCAAGTGCCGGCGGCTGAAGCAGAAGCACGACCTCAAGCTCGTGGTGCTGGACTACCTCCAGCTGATGAGTTCCGGCAAGAAGGTCGAGTCCCGCCAGCAGGAGGTCGCCGAGTTCTCCCGTGCCCTCAAGCTGCTGGCCAAGGAACTCCAGGTCCCGGTCATCGCGCTGTCCCAGCTGAACCGCGGCTCGGAGCAGCGCACGGACAAGAAACCCCAGGTCTCCGACCTGCGTGAGTCCGGGTCCATCGAACAGGACGCCGACATGGTCATCCTGCTGCACCGCGAGGACATCTACGACAAGGAGTCCCCGCGCGCCGGCGAGGCCGACCTGATCGTCGCCAAGCACCGCAACGGTCCGACGAAGACCATCGTGGTGGGCTTCCAGGGCCACTACTCGCGGTTCTCGAACATGGCACCCGACGCCGGGGGCTTCTGATGGACCGGGTCTCCTGCCCCTCGCGGAGGACTCCGGCACCCACGTGCTGACCCAGCTCTGGGAGCGCGTGACGAGCACCCAGCCGGACCTCGACTGGCGGCTGGCCCTGGCCATGGCCGCCATCGCCCTCCTGCTCGCCTGGAGCCCGGTGGGCTATCGAGTGGTCCGTCACCTGGCCACGCTGACGCACGAGGCCGGACACTCCGCGGTGGCAGTGCTCGCGGGACGCCGGCTCAGCGGCATCCGCCTGCACTCGGACACCTCCGGGGTGACCCTGTCCAGGGGCCGTCCCCGCGGTCCCGGGATGGTGCTGATGCTGGCTGCCGGGTACCCGGCCCCGGCCGTCGTCGGGCTCGCCGGCGCATGGCTCGCGGGCGCCGGCTATGCCGCCGCCTGGCTCTGGTCCTTCGTCCTCCTCTGCGCGCTGATGCTGCTGCTGGTGCGCAACCTCTACGGGCTGTGGGTCGTGCTCGTCACCGGGGTGGCCGTCGCCGTGCTGTCCTGGGCGGCCTCACCCCTGGTCCTCTCCGCGGTCGCGCATGTGGTGGCGTGGTCGCTGTTGCTCTGCGCGCCCCGGGCCGTCGTGGAACTCCAGCGCCAACGACGCCGGCTCGGACGCCGGGGCGCGGGCCGGGCGGCCGGCGCCGGGTACCGCCCGGACAGCGACGTCGACCAGCTGGCCCGGCTGAGCGGAGTCCCGGCGGCCCTGTGGACGGGCTTCTTCTGGCTCCTCTGCGCGGGTTGCCTCCTGGCCGGCGGGTGGCTGCTCTGGCCGTGGGGTCCGTCGGGGCCCTCGGCCTGAGGCGCGCTGGCGGCCAGTCGTGCGGGCCAACCCGCGGGATCAGTCCTCCGAGACGGTCATCCGGGCGATGCGTCCCTCGTCGAAGAAGGCCCGGACCCGGGCGCTGATCCGGCGGTCCGTCGCCGAGTGCACGGTCCAGCGGGCACCGTCCTCGCACACCCGGGCGCGGCTCGTCTCGACCCGCAGGCCGAACTCGTCGAGGAACCCGCGGATCCGTTCGGGGTCGGTCGTCGCGTCCAGGGGTGCCAGCGGGTGGGTGCTCGAGACCACGGCTCCGGGCCGGAACCGGCCCATGAGCGAGCCCGGTTCCCGGTCGTCGTCGCCCCACGCGCGTTCCAGGGCCATGGCGTCCACCTGGTCCTGCGCCTGGTGCCGACCCAGTTCCATCAATTCGTCGATGAACGCGGGGTCCCGGTTGAGCTTGCTGGCGTAACCCCAGGCGCGGGTGGTGTCCGTGCGCTGCATCTCCAGGATGCGCACCGTGATGTGCCGGACCCGGTCGGAACGGATGGTGCCGTCGGCCAGCCAGTCGTCCACCTGCTCGATGAAGCCGAGTTCCTGGTACAGGGAGAGGTTGCCGGACAGCTCGTTGCGGCGGGTCGCGATCTCCCCCACGGTCGTGGGCTCGTCCTCGACCTGGGAGGGATTGACCTGGATCACCCAGATCTCGTCGGGCTCGGAGTCCAGCAGCTTGTGGACCGGGGGGTTCTGGGAGAACAGGCCGTCCCAGTACACGCTCCGGCCGAGGCGGACGGAGCGGAAGATGTTCGGGATGGCGGCCGAGGCCAGGATCGCGTCCGTCGAGATCTCGCCGTCGCGGCTGTCGAAGGTCCGGAACACGCCCTTGAGGACGTCGACGGCACCGACCAGGAGCATCGGGTCGCTGATGGCGGCCGAGGCCAGCTCCTGGTCCGCCCTCAGGTCCACGGTCTCGTCGATCAGTCTCCGCAGGAGGTCGGAGCCCCACACGGCGCCCGCGTTGAGATAGGGACTGACGACCGGGACGGCCACCGTCTCGGACAGCCGCTGGCCCCACAGGACCATCGAGTTGACGACCTGGTCCGGCCAGCTCGACGCACTGTTCGCCGTCCAGAACCGCCGGAGCAGGTGCTCTGCGTCCTCGGGACGGCGGTGCAGCAGCGACGACCAGGCGATGGCCGCGCAGATGGCACCTCCCGAGGTACCGCTGAGGCCGACGACCCGGTGGTCGGCCAGGACATCGGGCTGCAGGAACCGGGACAGGGCCCCGGCCGTGAAGGCGGTGTGGCTGCCGCCGCCCTGGCAGGCGATCGCGACGCGGCGTCTCTGGGAGGTCACACCCCGATGGTAGGGGTGATCGCGTCCGGCCCCCCGCGGTGTCGCGGGCGGGCGCGCCGCTCCGGCTACCGTGGCTGGGGGCCGTGCCGTCCGGGCACCGGCCCGCACCCCTGCCGTCCAGAGAAGGAAGTCCCCATGAATGCCGTTCAGTTCCTCGGCCGCGCCGCGCTCGCCGCACCGTTCGTCTGGCTCGGTTATGAGGCCGCCAAGGAACCGGGCGGCCGGGTGGCGCTCGTCGAGCAGGCCGGGATCCCCGAGCCGGAGCTGGCCGTGCGCGCGAACGGCGTGGCCATGGCCGCCGGGGGCACGGCACTGGCGCTCGGCGTGCTGCCCCGGGCCGCCGCCGGTGGCCTGAGCCTGTCCATGCTCGCCACCACGATGGTCGGGCACCCGTTCTGGAAGGAGACCGAGCCGGCCCGGCGCGTGCCGCAGCGGATCCAATTCCTCAAGAACCTCGGGCTCGCGGGCGCACTGGTGGCCTACGCCGCGAAGGTCTGATCCGACGGCAGGTCGCCGGGGCGTTCACTCCGGGACGCCCTGGGCCCTGTGGACAACGTCGACGCAGGCCCCTCCTCCCCCCTAGGGTGGCTGGCATGGGGGCCAACGGCGCAGGACCGGGGTGGTCGCAGCGGGACCAGATGCTGCTGCGGACCGCGCAGGTCATCCATGCCCATGTCCACGGCGAGTTCGACCAGATCCTCCCGGTCCCCGTGGACTTCGCGGTCGGCGGGACGTACCCGGACAACCGCATCGTCGCCGTCGCCCCGTTCTCGCTGTCTTCCCTGGAATCGCGCGGGGACGGGTCCTACGCCCATGACGGTGGCCTCTTCTTCGCCACCGGCCGCGGGGGCCTGGCGATCACCGCCGGGGCGGTGCTCGGCCGGGCCGTGGGGAACGCACGACGGCGGGCTGCCGCCGCACGGGCGGCGCAGCCGTCCTGGCAGCATCTCGACCGCGGGATGCTCTGCGTCAACCAGTTCGGGTTCTACCTGAGGACCCCGACCAGCCTGCTCTGGTGGGACTGGGGCAGCATCCTGGAGTGCCACATGGTCGAGCCGGGACGACTGGGGATGCTGGGGATGACACCGGCCGGCCAGTGCACCTACCTGATCGAGTCCGACCTCGCCGAACTGGTGTTCGCCACCTGGGCGGTGAGGCGGCAGCCGCAGCACGCACAGTTCCTGCGCCGGGTGTGGCTGCTGCCGGACTGGATCGAGCGGTACCGGGCCGTCTACGGCCCCGCGGCCTTCGATTTCACCGTGCCGTTCCGGCACCAGTTGGGATAGCCTCGCCGGACCGCACCGACCCGTACCAGGAGGAACCATGGCTGAATCCGCTGACCACCCCCGCAGGATCATCATCACGGGAGCCGATTCCGGCATCGGGAAGGCCACGGCGGTGGCCCTGGCCGCACCCGGACGCCACATCGGCATCACCTGGCACGAGGACCGCGAGGGCGCGGAGGCCACCGCGACCGAGGTGGGCGCCGCCGGCGGCACCGCCCACGTGCGCCAGCTCGACCTGGCCGACCCGACGGAGGGTACCCGGGTCATCGACGGGCTGGCCGAGGAGATGGGTGGCGTCGACACGCTCGTGATGTGCTCCGGGACCGGCACCGCCACCCCACTCCTGGACATGGACTACGCGGACTGGCGCCACGTGATCTCGGTGGACCTGGACGGCGCGTTCTGCTGCCTGCAGGCGGCCGCACGCCACATGGTGTCCGCCGGTGCGGGCGGGCGGATCGTGGCCATCACCTCCGTCCACGAGCACGCCCCGCGCGTGGGTGCCGGGCCGTACTGCGCGGCCAAGGGGGGCCTGGGGTTGCTGGTCAAGGTCGCCGCCCTCGAGCTGGCCGAGCACGGCATCACCGTCAATGCGGTGGCGCCCGGGGAGATCGCCACCCCGATGACCGGCCAGGAGGACGAATCGGTCTTCGAGGGCAAGCACCGCCCGGGGATCCCCGTGGCCCGGCCGGGGGACGCCCGGGAGGTCGCCGCCATCGTGGCCTTCCTGTGCGGCCCGGACGCCGGATATGTCAACGGCGCGTCCTGGGCCGTCGACGGCGGCATGCTCGCCATGGGGCCCATGGCCGGGTCACATCTGGAGAGCGACGACTGGCGACGCCCCTGAACCTGTCGTGCAGCGGTCGAGCTGCACCTCGGCGGCGGCCTGCCCCCTCAGCGGCCGGCCTGCCCGTCAGTGGCCGGCCTGCCCGTCAGCGGCTGACCTGCCCTCGGCGTCACCCCGGGTCTCAGGTCCCGGCGTGGGTTGCGTGCGGGCGCTGGCCGAGGAAGACCACGGCTCCGACCAGCAGGATCACCACGGACAGGGCCAGCCCGGCCTGCACGCCGTCGGCCGAGTCCGAGGCCACCCCGGACAACACCGGGCCGATCGACTGGCCGATCGCGAAACCGGTCGTCAGGGTGCCGATCCCGTCCGTGACCTGGGACGGCTCCAGGACCCGCTGGGCGGCGTGGGTGACCGCGCCGACGAGCGCCAGGAACGTCCCCCCGAACAGCACGGCCGATCCCAGCGAGAGCGCCGGGTGGTCCGCCAGCAGGGGCAGCCCCGCGCCGAGGGCGACGACGACCATGAGCAGCGCCGGGGCTCGGCCCCCGGAGAGCGCGCCGACCACGGGGGACCACGCGAACCCGCCGATCATCGCGGCCAGGCCCAGCACGATCCAGAACACGGCCACCTCCATGTCCCCGGCGCCCTGGCCGCGCAGCAGGGCCACGATGAAGGTCATGTAGGCGATGTACCCCGCGCCGAACAGGGTGTATCCGGCCAGCAGGGGGAACAGGGTGCGCACCGGAGCGCGCGACCCGGCCCGGCGCGGGGGCGGAGACGGCGCCCGACGCGCGGCCGGCACCGCGATCATCCAGGCCGCCACGCCCGCGATGCCCAGCACGGCCCAGCCCACGCGCCAGCCTGACTCCGGCGGGAACCAGCCCAGGGCGGCCGGCAGCAGCAGGCCGGTCACCACCACCCCCATGCCGCCACCGGACACGTAGATCCCCATCAGCAGGGCCGAGCGCTGCGCGGTACGTGGCCCGTCGAGCTGGGAGGCCAGGGCCGCCGTCAGCGCCGCCCCGAGGATGAAGGTCACCGCCCCCGAGATCCCCGCGACCAGCCGCAGCACGAGCAGGACCGGCAGCAGGGAGCTCAGCGCGGAGGCGCCCAGCGCCGCGGCGGTGACGAGCATGCTGGTGAGAAAGGCCCGGCGGGTCCCGAGCGCCCGTCCGACGCGGGGGGCCAGGACGGCCCCGAGCAGGTACCCGGCGGCGTTGGTGGTGTTGAGCAGGGCCGCGGTCGCGTACGACCAGTCCAGGTCGGCCTGCATGGGCGGCAGCAGCACCGCGTAGGCGAACCGGGCGAACGCGAACGCCGACGCCGGTCCGGCCGCGAGCCCGAGCGCGGTCCAGACCGCGCGGGAGGATCGGGGCTCGGTCATGGCCCGACGCTAACAGCGGGTCGGCCCGGGCGCTGTCGATCGCCCGTCCGTGACCCGCACGCGGTGTCGGTCGCCGCCATCCGGACGGTGGCTCGTCCAGACCACCAGGGATTCCGGGGGAAACCCCCGCTGCATAGACTCGGCCCATGGTCACCGACCAGCATCCTTCGCCGGCTGAGGAGATCAGCGAGCACGAGAAGGCCCACCTGCTGCGTGAGTCGATGGCCGTGGGCCTGTACATCGCCATCAGCCTGCTGGCCTCGCTGGGCACCCTCGTCGACCTCGGTGAGGGCGCAAACAGTCCCCTGCCCGCGCTCTGGGGCATCCTCATCGGGTTGCTTCTCGTGCACTGGTTCGCCTTCAGCCTCGCCCAGTTCGCCACGGACGTGGGGAACACCCGGCGCCAGGACCTGCGGATCACGGTCGCCGGCGTGGTCGGCGGGCTGAAGGTGGGGGTGCTGGTCACCGTCGTCGACCTCGTGTTCTCGGAGCGCGAGACCGGCGCCGTCACCATCGCCCTGTTGGGGTACATCGTCGTCGCAGCGGGGATCGTCGCCCGGTCCTACGGCGCCGGCCGACTGCGCACTGTCGTCATCGTGGTCACCATCACGGCATTGGGCCTCGCGATCGTCGGCGCGAAGAACCTGCTGGCCGGATACTGAACGGCGGACCCCGCGCGCCGTTGACCCTGCCGGCCCTAGTCCTCGGCCGGCCGGTGGACGTTGGCGGCGACGGACCGCCACCACTCCGGATCGGCGATGGGAAACCGCCGGCCGGTGACCTCGGTCGGGATGATCCGGACGAAGGCGGCCTTGTCGCCCGGGTGCCAGGGCCTCAACGGCAGGTCCCCGGTGTCCATCAGCTCCACGGACCGGGTGATCTGCTCGGCCCTGCCCCGGACCATGACGCTCCAGACGACGGAGGTGGTGGCCTCCAGCGCGTCCGCCTCGAAGGCCACCGGTGTCCCGGACAGCACGGCGTCCAGTTTCGTCCCCGGCCCACTGCGGAACAGGATCGTCTCCCGGTCCACGGTGAACGTCACGGGGAAGACCTCCGGGTGATCCTGGACCCACACCCCCAGCCGGCCCACGGGCGCCTGGCGCAGGCGCTCCCAACAGGCGTCCTGGGACAGGTGCTCCTCGGTGACGGGCTGCTCGGTCATCGGTCCTCCTCGGCGCGACCGGTCCTCAGCGGAGCGGTCGCTTGACTCGGACCATTCTGGGCCGTGCCCCGTGGCCCGGCACAAGTGCTCGTCACCGCGGGATGCTTGACTGGCCCCATGCGCATGCTCGGTTTCCAGCAGTACGGCGGCCCGGAGGTCATGGAACACCTCGAGGAGGAGGATCCCCGGCCCGGTCCCGGCCAGGTCCTGGTGCGGATGACGGCGGCCGGGGTGAACCCGGCGGACATCAAGGTCCGCAACGGTCAGCGCACCGGCCGGATCCCGGTGCGCTTCCCCATGGCGCTCGGTCGCGAGGCCGCCGGGGTGGTGCTCGGAACGGGCCCGGACGTCACCGGGTTCGCTGCCGGGGACCGGGTCTTCGGCGCCACGGCGACCGGCACCGGCGCGCTGGCCAGTCACGTCCTGCTGGACGCGGCCGGGACGGCCCGCATCCCCGAGGGCGTGGCCGAGGAGCAGGCCTGCTGCATCCCGGTGGCGGCAGGGACCGCATACGACGCCCTGGACGAGCTCAGCCTCCCGGCCGGGGCCACCGTGCTGATGCTCGGGGCCGGCGGCGGGGTGGGCACGTGCGTCTGCGGCCTCGCCCGGGACCGGGGCCTGCTCGTGCTGGGGGTGGCCTCGGACTCCAAGCGGGACCTGGTGACCCGGCTCGGAGCAGTGCACGTGGCCAAGGGCCCAGGCTGGGTGGACCGGGTGCGCGACCGTGCCCCCGACGGGGTGGACGCCGTGATCGATGCGGTCGGCGGGGAGGCCCTGGAAGAGGCCGTGCCCCTGCTGCGCCGGCCCGGTGCCCTGCGCAGCGTCGCCGATCCCTCCGGCGCCGGGGCACGGGGCGGCTCCGGGGTGACCCGTCGGCGCACCACCGCCGTCTTCACGGAGGTCGCCTCGCTGGTGGCGGCCGGGCGGTTCGCCCCCGTGGTGGCCGGACGCTTCCCGCTGGCCGAGGCGGAGAAGGCCGTCGCTGCCGTCGAGACCGGACACGCGGCCGGGAACGTCGTGGTGCTCGCCTGACCCGCCACCGGACCATGGCCGGGCGTGGGTGCCCTCCTTCCGTCCGGATCGAGAGGACCGCGCACCTGGGGCCCCGCACGGACGCGTCCTCTCACCCCGGACGGAGGGGGTCAGGGCTGCCGGACGTAGAACAGCATCCGGTAGTCCTCACCGGGCTCGCGGTTCGAGAAGCCGTGCCGTTCGTAGAAGCGGCGGGTGTCCGCGTCGACCTCGTCCACGTTGAGGTGGATCTCACCGCAGCCCAGCTCCCGGGCGCGACGCAGGATGTCCCGGATCAGGGCGGTGCCGATGCCCTGGGCGCGCAGCGCCGGGACGACGTAGAGCTCCTCGAGCTGCACCAGCGGCCCGTCGAAGTACGGCGAGGGACGAAGGGTGAGGTAGGCGAAGCCGGTCGGTTCCGCCGGATCCCCGGCCAGCAGCACGAGGACGTCGTCCCGGGCCAGGAGCCGCGCGAAGCGCGCGGCGAACTCCCCGGCGCGGGGGGTCGGGGAGCCGAACTCGGTGTTGAAGTCGTACAGGAGCCGGCCCACGACGTCGGCCCGGTCAGTACCTGCCCGGCTCACTGCCGTCGGGCCCTCCCGGGGCCCAGGACGGGGCCCAGGACCGGGACGACCCGCCGGGGTCATTCGTCCGAGGCGTGGGGCGCGTCCGAGACCGAGGTGCGCCATTCCTCCGGCGAGGTCACCGCGAACCTGCGCCCCGTGACCTGTGTGGGCCTGATCCGCACGAACT
>JAPFFX010000419.1 GCA_026645375.1 Citricoccus sp. WCRC_4
CCGCCGGGGTCCGGACGGTCCAACGCGGCCCGGGCCTTCGCCCAGGCGCTGCAGTGCGAGGTCGAGGACCCGGACCGGCGGGGCTGCGGCAGCTGCCACTCCTGCCTGACCGTCTCCGCCGGGACCCACGCGGACGTGAAGGTGCTCGCCACGGAGAACGTCACCTACAGGATCGACGAGGTCCGCGACCTGATCGCGCTCGCCCAGGACCGTCCCACCTCCGGCCGCTGGCGCATCTTCATCATGGAGGACGCGGACCGGATGACGGAGCGGGCCACGAACGTGCTGCTCAAGGCGATCGAGGAACCGCCCGAACGGACCATCTGGATGCTGTGCGCCCCCTCCCCCGCCGACGTGCTGGTCACCATCCGTTCCCGCTGCCGCCAGGTCGGCCTGCGGATCCCCGCCGTGCGGGCCGTGGCGGACCTGCTGGTGGAACGCGACGGCCTGGACCCGGACCTGGCCCTGTTCGCCGCCCGGGCCTCGCAGTCCCACGTGGGCATGGCCCGGCGCCTGGCCCGGGACGAGGGATCCCGGTCGCGCCGCGAGTCGGTGGTGCACCTGCCCCTGCGCGTCAAGGCCACCTCGGACGCCGTGGCGATGGCCAAGGAGCTCGTGGAGGTCACCCAGCAGGAGGCCGCCTCCTCCGCTGAGGTCCGCAATGCCGAGGAACGGCGGAACCTGCTGCGCTCGCTCGGCCTGGCCGAGGACGAGAAGGTCCCGGCCAAGCTCCGCCACCACGTCAAGAGGCTCGAGGACGCCCAGACGGCGCGGAACAAGCGTGCGGTGCACGACACCCTGGACAGGGCCATGATCGACCTCACGGGCCTGTTCCGGGACGTGCTGGCCCTGCAGCTGGGGACCGACGCCGAACTGGTCAACGAGCACCTGCGCGACGAGCTGGCCTCCTACGCCCGGGCCGCCTCCCCGGAACGCACCGTGGAACGGATCGACGCCGTCTCCACGGCCCGGCGCCGGCTGGCCGGCAACGTGCCGCCACTGCTGGCGCTGGAGGCGATGGCCACCAGCTTCCTGCCGGACCGGATCCTCGACCGACGACCGCCCGACCATCCCTGAGAGGCCCCGCGTGCGCCAGAGTCCCCGTGCTTCCCTCCGCCCCCTCGGCAGCAGCCCCGGCCGCCGGGCTCCCCTGTTCGCCGGCCTCCTGGCCGCGGGCCTGTTCCTGACCGGTTGCACCCCCGAGGGCGGGGCCGGTGGCGAGACGGGCACCGGAACGGAGGGGACGACGTCGGGCGGCGGGCAGGAGGCCACGGGCGGGACCGCCGGTGCCGGGGCGGCCACCCCCGGGCAGGTGCCCGAGGGCCTCGAGGAGTACTACACGCAGGACCTGCAGTGGCAGGGCTGCCAGCAGGACCAGGGCGGCTTCGAGTGCGCCACCGCCAGCGCCCCGCTGGACTATGCCGATCCGGACGGGGAGAGCATCGAGCTGGCCCTGGTCCGCTCGGCCGGGGCCGGTGAGGACGCCCCGCACCTGCTGGTCAATCCCGGTGGGCCGGGCGTCTCCGGCGTGGACATGGTGGTCGAGGGGCTGGACTACGCCGTCTCGGCGGATGTCCGGGAGCACTACACGGTGGTCGGCTTCGATCCCCGCGGCGTGTCCCGCTCCGCCCCGGTCACCTGCCTGACGGACGAGGAGATGGACGAGGCCCGGGAGGGCCACGTCGACCCCTCCACCGACGAGGGGCTGGCACAGCTGCGTGAGTCCGCCCGCGAGTTCGCCGAGGCCTGTGAGGAGCACACCGGGGAGGTCCTCGGCCACGTGGACACCGAGAGCTCGGCACGGGACATGGACCTGTTGCGTGCGGTGCTCGGGGACGACCGGCTGAACTTCCTGGGCTTCTCCTACGGCACCGACCTGGGGGCCACCTATGCGGGATTGTTCCCGCAGAACGTGGGACGCATGGTGCTGGACGGGGCCATGGACCCGTCCCTGCCCGAGTCCGAGGTGACGCTGGCCCAGGCCGCGTCCTACGAGGAGGCCCTGGTGTCCTGGGCGGAGTACTGCCTGGCCGGCAGCGACTGCCCTCTCTCCGGGACCCCGGAGGACGCGGTGGCCCAGGTCCAGCGCCTCCTCGAGCAGGTGGAGCAGTCCCCGATGACCGCCTCCGACGGACGCCAGGTGCCGGCCAGCACGTTCGTGTCCGGGATGATCCTCGCGCTGAACGCCAACGAGAGCTGGCCCGTGCTGACCACGGCCGTCCAGGACGCACTGAACGGCGATCCCGACCTGATGCTGCACCTGGCCGACCTGAGCGCCGGACGGAACGAGGACGGCACGTACGACTCGAACGTCACCGCCGCGATCACCGCCGTGAAATGCCTCGACGCGCCGGCCCCGGCGGACACGCCGGTCCTGCGCGAGCAGGCGGCGGAACTGGACGAGGCCTCTCCGACCCTCGGACGGTTCCTGGCCTACTCCGGGCTGTACTGCGCCGTGTGGCCCGAGGCCCCGGTGAGCGAACCGGCACCGGCCAGCGCCCCGGGCGCGGCGCCCATCGTGGTCATCGGGACCACCGGGGACACCGCGACCCCCTATGAGTGGGCATCGGTCCTGGCCGACCAGCTGGAGTCGGCCGTCCTGGTGACGTGGGAGGGCCAGGGCCACACCGCCTACGGGCGGGCCGGGGACTGCATCGAGGGCGCCGTGGACGCCTACCTCGTGGACGGGACCGTACCCGAGGACGGGCTGACCTGCCCCTGACGCGCCCTGGCCGGCGTCGGCCCGCCGGCGGCAGGTGGCGGTGGCCGGTGCCGCTCAGTGACGAAACCGGTCAGCGGCCCCGGACCAGCGCCGGGACATCCCGGACGGAGGGCACGACGGCGGTGGCGCCGGCCGCCGTCAGCGAGGGCTCATCGTGGTACCCGGAGAGCACACCGACCGTGAGCCCGGCCCCCGCGCGCTGACCGGCACGGATGTCCCCGACGGTGTCTCCCGCGACCAGCACGGAGCGGACGTCGTCCAGGTCCAGGGCCAGCAGTGCGGTGAGGATCATGTCCGGGTAGGGCACGCCCCGGCCTGCGTCCGAGGGGCACAGGCTCAGGTCCGAGACGCCCATCCACCCCAGGGACTCGAGGATCATGTTCTGCGTGTGCCGGGCGAAGCCGGTGGTCAGCACGATCTTCATCCCCGCCTCTCGCAGTTCGGCCATGGCCTCGGCGGCTCCCTCGATCGGCCGCACCCCGCGCTCGGCGAGCAACTCGTCGTAGGCGGTCTCGAAGCGCCGGTTGGCCCGCCGGGCGACGACCACGTCCTCGGTGAAGATCGAGCGGAAGATCTCGTGGCGGGAGGTGCCGCGGGACTGTCGGAAGTAGCCCACCATCGCGTCATGACGGGAGCCGCCCGGCTCGATCCCCTCCTCGCGGATGGCCGTGCTGAACGCGTCGTCCTGCAGGCCGCCCTCGTCGACCGTGGTGCCGGACATGTCGAGCACGGCCAGCTTCAGGGGACGCACCAGTCCCAGGCCCGGCCCCGGGCGGGCGGTGGAGGGTATCGTCACGTCTGTTCTCCCTCGACGACGGCCCGGGCAGGTGCCGGGGTCTCGTTCATGGTCGTCCCACTCCACAGCACCCACCTGTCCGGGGGTTGGCCGTGAAGTGAACGTCATCTGTGGGTTGTGGACCGCACCGGGCACCCCGGCCCTCCCCATCCGGCAAGCGCGCCATGACACGCTTTGCCCGGCAGGCCACACTGCCGCTACCATGGACAGCCGTGGCACTCGCACGGCGGGCGCCACGGTAACGCCTCCTTAGCTCAGCTGGCCAGAGCAGCTCCCTCGTAAAGAGCAGGTCGCCGGTTCGAATCCGGCAGGGGGCTCCAGGAAACCTCCCCGAGACGGCTCACGCCGGTCGGGGAGGTTTTTTTCGTGCCTTGAGGGTGCATTCCGCGGCGTGCCCGAGCGCCTGATCCCCTAGCGACCCCTTGCATACCCCGGGGGGTATGCAGCATACTGGGTTCACGATCCCCGCCCACGGCGGGACGGCGGGCGCCCCGCCTGCCGCCCACGAATCCGCAGACCCTTGAGGAGCAGCCTTGTCCGAGATCACCATCACCGAGGCCGACCAGCGCCGGGCCCAGGACCAGGTCCTGGACGTACGCGAGGACTTCGAGGTCGCCGAGGGAATGATCCCCGGCGCCATCCACATCCCCATGGGCCAGTTGGGCACGCGCCTGGAGGAGCTGGACCGGGCACGGCCGGTGATCGTGGTGTGCCGCAGCGGCAATCGCAGCGCCCGGGTGGCCGAGGCCCTCGAGGCGGCCGGTTACGCCGCGGACACCATGGGCGGCGGGATGGTCGCCTGGCAGGGCGCCGGCCTGCCGGCGGGTTGAACACCGCCCCGG
>JAPFFX010000026.1 GCA_026645375.1 Citricoccus sp. WCRC_4
CGGTGCGGCCGGGCGGACGGCCTCGACGCCGCGCGGATCCTACTGACGGACCGGCGGCCAGCCCGTCCGGACCCGGGCCGGCCGCCAGTCACCGGGTTCGTTTCACCCTGCGCCGTGCCCCAAGGCCGTGCCCCCATGGCCGTGCAGGGGACGGCCGCGGTGACCGCAGGGCTCAGCGACCGGGGGCCAGGCGCTGTCCGAGCCGGCCGGCGACCCGTTCCGCGCTGAGGGCGAGCTTCCCGCCCAGGGCCTCGACGTCCAGCTGGCGGGTCGCGTATACGACCGCGACGGCGGCCGGCAGGTGCCCGTCCACGCGCAGGGGGACGGCCACGGAGGAGACGCCGTCCAGGACCTCGTCGTTGCTGAGGGCGTAGCCGCGCTGCCGGGCCTGCTCCACCTCGGCGCGCGGGGGGAGGCCTCCGGTCAGTTCGGCGAGCTCCTCGGGCCTCATGCCCGCCTGCACGGCCAGTCCCGGCGCGCCCCGGTCGAGGGGGTGGCGGGTGCCGGGGCGCTGGGTGACGGCGTGGCCGTGGGAGGGTTCCACCGTCACCAGGGTGATGCACTCGCCCTGCCCCCAGACCGCCACGAAGGCACTCATCTGCAGTTCGTTGGCCAGCGTGGTCAGCTCCGGCAGTGCGGCGGACTGCAGGTCCTGCTGCACCCCGCGCGCCAGGACGGCGAGTCCCGGCGCGCCGATCAGCCGTCCGGAGACGTCCCGGGTGACCAGTCCGTAGTCCTCCAGCGTGCGCAGGATCCGGTACGCGATCGAGCGGTGGACGCCGAGCTGGGCGGAGACCTCGGCGATCGTGGGCGGCTCCGGGGCGGAGACCACCAGCTCCAGCATCCGCAGCCCGCGGGACAGGGTCTGGGAGTGCGGGGCGCCGCCGGGGGCATCCGCGCCCCTCTTCGGGCCCGCCGTGGACGGGGTGTCGGGGGAACCGGGGGCAGGTGGGGTCACCGTGGGCCCTTTCGTGGGGAGGCCTGAGGGGAAGGTCACGTCATCTTGTGAGGGGTGTCACCGAACGTATATGATCTCGCATAGTTGTTCGCTATGAGAACTGTATGTTCGATTATAGAACACCACTTCTCTTCCCGCATTCACGACCGCAGGAGTCACCATGCTGTTCCACCACCACGGATACGTCTCCACCGATCCGCGCGTGCAGCCCGCCGCCGGCGTGGGCATCGAACGCTCACCCGAACTGCCCGAGACCATGGACGTCCTCGTGGTTGGTTCCGGCCCGGCCGGCATGACCGCCACCGCTCAGCTCGCCAGCTTCCCCGAGGTCATGACCTGCCTCATCGACCGCCGCCCGAACCGCCTGGAGATCGGCCAGGCGGACGGCATCCAGGCCCGCAGCGTGGAGACCTTCCAGGCCTTCGGCTTCGCCGACGAGATCGTCGCGGAGGCCTATCACCTCACCGAGATGAACTTCTGGAAGCCGGACCCGGCCAACCCGGAGAACATCATCCGGACGGCCCGCGAGCTCGACGACCCGGCCGGCGTCAGCGAGTTCCCGCACCTGATCGTGAACCAGGCCCGCGTGCTGGACTACTTCGCACGCTTCGCCAAGCACGCCCCCTCCCGCACCGAGCCGTACTTCGGCTGGGAGTTCGTGAAGCTGGAGGTCGGCGAGGGTGAGTACCCCGTGACGGCGACCCTGAAGCGCACCGGCGAGACCGCCGAGGCCGGGGTGGCCCCGGGCGAGGAGCGCGTCGTGCGCGCCAAGTACGTCCTCGGTGCCGACGGGGCCCACTCCAAGGTCCGCCGGGACATCGGTGCCCAGCACGTCGGGGCAGTGTCCTACCACGCCTGGGGTGTCATGGACGTGCTGGCCGAGACGGACTTCCCGGACATCCGCACCAAGTGCGCCATCCAGTCCAAGCACGGCTCGATCCTGCACATCCCGCGCGAGGGCGGTTTCCTGTTCCGCATGTACGTGGACCTGGGCGAGGTGGACCAGGGCGACGCCGGCGCGGTGCGCAAGACCCCGCTGGACGAGATCATCCGCCGCGCCAACGAGATCGTCACGCCGTACACCGTGGACGTGAAGGACGTGGCCTGGTGGAGCGTCTACGAGGTCGGGCACCGGGTGACCGACCGCTTCGACGACGTGCCGACCGAGGAGGCCGGCACGCGCACCCCGCGGGTCTTCATCGCCGGCGACGCCTGCCACACCCACTCGGCCAAGGCCGGCCAGGGGATGAACGTCTCCATCCAGGACGCCTTCAACCTGGGCTGGAAGCTCGGCCAGGTCGTCTCCGGGATCGCGCCGGAGAAGCTGCTGGCCACCTACACGGCGGAGCGGCAGCAGATCGCCCAGAACCTCATCGACTTCGACCGCGAGTGGTCCTCGATGATGGCGGCCAAGCCGGAGGAGCTGGAGAACCCCAACGCCCTGGAGGAGTTCTACCAGAAGACCTTCGAGTTCCCGGCCGGGTTCATGACGGAGTACCCGGAGGGCCTGATCACCGGTGCCGCCGCCCACCAGGACCTGGCCACCGGCTACACGCTGGGCAAGCGCTTCAAGGCCCATCCGGTCAAGCGCGTGTGCGACACCAACCCCAAGTTCCTGGGTCACCAGCACGTGGCGGACGGCCGCTGGCGGATCTACGCCTTCGCCGATGCCGCCGTGTCCTCGGCCCAGGACTCGAAGCTGCGCGCCTTCGCCGAGTGGCTGGAGTCCGCCGAGTCACCGGTCCACCGGTTCACCCCGGAGGGCAAGGACCTCGACGCGCTGTTCGACGTCTACGCCGTCTACCAGCAGCCGCACCAGGAGGTGGAGCTGATGCAGGCCCCGGCGATCTTCCGCCCCCAGGTCGGCGAGTTCCAGGTCTCCAACCTCAACAAGGTGTTCGGCGTGGACCCGGAGGACGACATCTTCGAGGCCCGCGGCCTGAGCCGCGACGGCGTCGTCGTGGTGGTCCGTCCGGACCAGTACGTCGCCCAGGTGCTCCCGCTGGACGCCACCGGGGAGCTGGCCGCGTTCTTCGAGGGCATCTACACCGCCTGATCCGGACCGGCCGCACGCCGGCCCGCCGGACACGACACGGGACCCGCTCGTCACGCAGAGGCGTGACCAGCGGGTCCCGTGTGGTGTGCGGTGCCTCGGCTCTCGAGGGCACCGTGGTTCTGGACGTCACTGGGGTTCGGGACGTCGCTGGGGTCTCAGCGCGCGAAGCGCGTGAGACGCAGCGAGTTGGCCACCACCAGCACGGAGCTGGCGGCCATCGCCGCCCCGGCGACCATCGGGTTGAGCAGCCCGAACGCCGCCACCGGAATGCCCAGGGTGTTGTAGGCGAACGCCCAGAACAGGTTCGACTTGATGATGCCGAGGGTCTTGCGACTGAGCTGGACCGACTGCACCACCTGGCGCAGGGACGAGCCCATCACGGTGATGTCCGCCGCCTCCCGGGCCACGTCGGTACCGGACCCCATGGCGATCCCCAGGTCGGCCTGTGCCAGCGCGGGGGCGTCGTTGACACCGTCGCCGACCATGGCGACCACCCGGCCGGCCTCCTGCAGCTCCCTCACCGTGGCGACCTTGTCCTCGGGGCGCACCCCGGCGAACACGTCCCGCGCCGGGATCCCGACGGCGGCCGCCACCCGGCCGGCGACCTGTGCGTTGTCCCCGGTCAGCAGGATCGGACGCAGTCCCAGCTCCGTGAGGTCCGCGATGGCCGGTGCCGAGGACTCCTTGAGGGTGTCCTGCAGGCTGATGATCCCGGCGACCCGCCCGTCCACCGCCACCCAGATCGCGGTGGCGCCGGCCTCCTCGGCCGCGTCGAGGACGGCGGTCTCGGCATCGGTGAGGGTGCCGGCGTCCAGCCGGGTGCTGATGTAGCCGGACCGGCCCGCGGCGACGGTGCGCGGCCGCGCTCGACCGGGCTG
>JAPFFX010000040.1 GCA_026645375.1 Citricoccus sp. WCRC_4
AGCACCCACAGGGCGCCGACCCCCACCAGGGCACCCGGGCCCGGGGACGTCAGGGCCAGGGGGATGAGCGCCGTGGCGGTGGTGAGCAGGACCGCGCCGGTCAGCATGACCCGGCGGTGGGTGACCCGCCGCAGAATCCACGGAAGCAGGAAGGCCGCCGCCATGGATCCGGCGCCGTTGAAGGCCAGGTACAAGGCCACCATGTCATCCCCGAGCCCGACGCGCGCTTTGACGATCACCACGGTCTGCACCAGGACGAAGGCCCCGGCCGAGGCCACCACGAGGTTCAGTGCCAGGACCGGGCGCAGGGACGGGACGCGCACGAAGAGCATCGCCCCGCGCCGGACGCGGACCAGGAACGGGGCCTCGTCCTCGCCCGCCTCGGGGGACTCGGCCGACCTGGGCAGTTTCGGCACCGTGACCGAGAGCACCAGCAACGCCGAACCGGCAAAGCCGGCTGCGGTCCCCCAGAACAGCGCGTCATGGGGCATCACCACCAGCAGCAGCCCGGCCAGGGCAGGGGAGAGGACCGCCTCCAGGTCGTACGCCAGGCGGGACAGGGACAGCCCGGCGGTGTAGTCATCCCGGTCCGTCAAGACCTGCGGGATGACGGACTGGAAGGTCGGGGTGAACGTCGCCGAGGCCGACTGCAACACGAACACCAGCAGGTAGACCTGCCACACCTCCGTGATCAGCGGCAGGGCGACGACGGCCGTCATGCGCACGAGGTCGGCCGTCACCATGACCGCCTTGCGCGGCAGCCCCTGGGCCAGGGCCGAGGCGAAGGGCGCCACCAGGACGTACGCCACCATCTTCACGGCGAAGATCGTGCCCAGGAGCCGGCCCGCGCTGCCTCCGGCCAGATCGTAGGCGAGCAGGCCCAGGGCGACGGTCAGCAGGCCGGTCCCGGCCAGGGACGCGACCTGGGCCAGGTACAGGCGCAGGTACGCGGGATGGGACAGGGCGCGGAGCATGGCGTGATCCGTTCAGGTCAGCGGTCGGGTGGTGTCGTCCTGGAGGCGGCTCCGAGGGCAGGCATCGTCAGGGTCGGCGATCGTCGCGGACGGCGCCGCGATCACGTCGACGTCCGGAGGGAAGGACTGACCGCATCGCTGCCTACCTGCATAGACACAAAGGTACTAGAACGCTTCCCAACCGTGAACCGGGCCCTGACCGCGCCTCCTGGGCTCCAGCAGCTCATGAACGACCGCGGAATGGTCCGGGCCGGGACGCATCGCGGGATGCACGCCGTTCTGAGGCCCGATGAGGAATGTCATCAAACCGTGAGGCGAGCGTCAGTGTTGCTCAACGTCGGGCCCGGAGGCTGGAGTCATTCCCCGGTTCCGCGCCGTTCAAGCCTAGGAGAAGCCTCATGACACCCGCCACACGCCCGCGCCGCATCGACACGGAATCGATGACAGGACAGCAGGTGCAACTCGACACGATCTGCGACCTGGAGGTCGTGCGTCGACGCCTCGACGGTTTCCTCGTGTACCTCCGCGCAGACGTCGACGCCGTTGCCGGAGACAGCGGTCCGCGCGACACTCTCGAGAACCGACCGGACGTCGCACTCGTCGCCTCAGGGCCCAGCCGGCTCAGGTTCGGCACGTGGGCCGTGCAGGTGCAGCTCACCGCCGGCCACGGAGGAACCTCGATCACGCTCCGCGCCCTCGGCCACGACGCAGCATCAGCATCCCCCGCCACCGCAGGAAGTCGTTCCAGCATCTCCCTGGCCCGCAGTGTCAGGCGACTGCGCATCCTCACGCGATTGCTTCGGGTCATGGAGGAAGAGGCTCAGATGCAGCGACTGGATCACCCGTGAGGACACTCACCCTCCAACCGGAGGTACGAGCCCGGCGACGGGCGGCCGACGGGGCCGGCTGACCCTCGCCACGAGGGAACGCCGCCTCTCAGGGCCGGAGAGGGCGCGTGGACTGCAGTTCCCCGGCGATCTCCTGTGCCCATGCCTCGATGCGGGCCCAGTCCCGGTAGTCGCCGAAGTGTGCGCCGAGTACCCGGAACAGGGTCCCGACCCATCGGGGGAATTGCCCCGGTGTGGCCACCCCCGACAGCAGCAGGTGTCCGCGGGGGCACACCACGTCCCGCAGTGCGTGGGCCAGGCGTCGGTCCTGGCTGGCATGGGCGCTTCGGCGGATCCAGCGGGGCAGGGCCGAGGTCATGCCCACGCTGAACAACCACACCGGTCGGTCCCGCAGGGCTTCGGCATGGCGGGTGGTGTACTCGGCGGCCGTCGGCAGCCAGTCCTGGTCGTGGATGGCGCTGCCGAGGACCACGGCCTCATACCCCTCCGGGCTGGGGGCCTGCTGCAGCGGCAACACCTCCACCGTCAGCCCATCCCGTTCAAGCACCTTGGCGATGCGCTGGCCGATCTGGGCGGTGGACCCGTGGGCGCTGGCGTATCCGATCAATACGCGCAGCCCTGCCTCCTCCGGTGCACCCTGCCGGCCAGGGGCAGGCCGACGGCGTGCGGGGTGTGCGGATTCCACGGTGAACGTCCTCGCGCCAGGGGGTGCATGCTCGAACTCCTCGTCCACGATGGTAGGTCGGGGTCGTCAGGCACAGAAAGCGATGATCAGCGGCACGGCACGGCGCCCCCGCTTCGCCCTGGTGCTACGGCACGTAGTTCGCGCACACCGGATCCACCGGTCGGTCGCGGTGCAGCACCCAGATGCCGTGGTCGTCCTCGCTGACCACCTCATAGCCGAGCCGTTCGGCCCGCTCCAGGGCCTGCTCGGGCGTCAGCGGGTCCCAGCCACCGAGCTCTGCGACCGTGGTGTCGATGATCATCCAGGTGGCCAGGTCATCGCCGATGTCCCCGTGCAGGCCCACGTAGGTGCGGTCCACCAAGTGCGGCACCGCGTTGTCCGCGGCCTCGATGCACACGTCGTCCGGGATCATCCCCACGGCGCGGTCCAGGGCCCACGCCCACTCGGTCCGTTGCCAGGTGTCCCCGGTGACGGTGCGCTGGAACGGGAAGACCTGCGGGAAGAGCGCCGTGCCGACCACCCCGCAGCCCAGCAGGACGGACACGAAGACGGTCGGCAGCCGCCAACCGCGGGAGGTCACGGCCCACGACGCGCGGGGCACCCGGTGACTGCCGGCCCCCGAGACCAGGGCGGCGTCGTCGCGCCCGGGCAAGACCTCCGGGGGACCGGCGGCGCGCACCCGCCGCGCGTACCGCCAGGCCCCGATCCGCGCCAGCGCCTCCAGCGCGGCCATGAGGAAGACCGGTGCCAGGATCGCGTCGTACTGGTAGACCGGACTCCACACGTTGAGCCGGTCGTTGAACAGCCGGGAGGCCAGGATCGGCATGCCGATCAGCGTGTAGGGGGAGATCAGCGGCAGCAGCCACAACGCCACGAAGTGCAGCAGCCACAGCGCGACCTTGAGCGGGTGGTCGAAGAGCACCGCGAACGCGTCGAGGGGCTGGGTGAGCATGAAGGCGATCGAGGACCCCATGTCCGGCCCCAGCGCGGTGAACTGCCAGTAGCCGAACTCGCCCTCCGGTGAGAAGCGGGGGATGACCACGGAGGTGGCGAAGACGTAGCCGGCCACGCCCAGCGCGGCGGTGACGACGGCGGGCGCCCAGGCCCGCTTGATGGCCAGCACCATCGCGATGGCCAGCAGGGTGATGCCCATGTCCTCGCGCACCGAGAGCAGCGTCACGGACAGCCCGGTGGCCAGCCAGTACCGACGGCCGTCGATCGCCCAGATGACCCAGGCGATGACCGGCACCCCGACGGCGATCTCGTGGAAGTCCCAATTCACCATGGCCTGGAACGGCCACCACAGCAGCATCGCGCCGGCGCCGATCAGCGCGGTGGCGTGGGAGAACCGGCGGCGGGCGAACAGGTAGACGGGGATGGCCGTGGAGACCAGCAGCGCCGTCATCGCGATGTTCAGCACCCGCGGGTCGTCCCAGATCCAGTACAGCGGGGCCAGCAGTGCCAGGACCGGGTGGAAGTGGTCCCCGAGGATGTTGAAGTCCACGCCCTTGACCGGAACGATCGGCTCCCGGAACAGGGCGTACTGGCGCACCGCCTGGTCGAAGATGCCGAGGTCGTAGCCCTTGGCCTCGAAATTGCGGAAGCGCAGGAAGGAGTGGACGAGATAGAGCACGGCCGCCACGGCCATCACGGCACCGAGCTGCAGCCACTGACCTGCGGTGGTGGTGGGTCCCACGGTGTCCGCACCGTCCCGGCGGTCCGGCTGGGTGCCGATGACCCAGCGGGGGAGGCGGCGGGCGTTCATCGTCGGATCCTGCACAGTCCACCTCTCGCGCGGTCCACGCCGGTCACATGGCGCCCCAGGAGGGAGTCGAACCCCCGACCAAGAGATTAGAAGGCTCCTGCTCTATCCACTGAGCTACTGGGGCTGGGCCCGGCCATTCTACCGGCCGCACCGAACTGCACAGGCCACGGGTCACCGGCGCGTTGTGCCCGAAGCCCTGGGAGGCCCCTGCCCAGGACGCGGCCCGGGCGGTGTGCTGGGAAGACCGGGCATCCGGCCCGGACCGGCGGCGGACACCAGATCCCGACGCCGACTCACTCGCCGGCCGCGGCCGGCCCACCGAAAGGCCCATTCATGAGCGAACACATCACCGTCCGTGGCTTCGTGGCCACCGACCCGCAGGTCCGCATGGCCCAGGCCGGCTTCTCCGTCGGCAACTTCCGGCTCGCCGCCACCGACCGGCGCTTCGACCGCGAGGCCAACGCCTGGGTCGACGGACAGACCAACTGGTTCACCATCAACATGTTCCGCGCGCTGGCCCTGAACGCGGGGGCCTCCCTGGCCAAGGGCATGCCGGTGATCGTCACCGGCCGGCTCAAGGTCCGCCCCTGGGAGGCCGGGGACCGGACCGGGACGGCCGTGGAGATCGAGGCCGACTCCATCGGGCACGACCTCACCCTCGGCACGGCCCGGTTCTCCCGGTCCAGCGGACGCACGGGGGAGGCCGCCGTCGCCGGCGGGCCAGCTGACGACGCCGGTGGCGCGCCGGTCGGGGGACCGTTCGACGAGGATGATGAACCCCGCGTCGACCGGTCGACCGGTGAGGTCCTGGAGGACGCGGCGGACGCTCCCGACGAGGCCTCGGAGGTGTCCGAGCAGGAGCGGGACCTGGCGCTCGCCTGAGCGGTCCGGGCTGCGCGCGGTGGCCGCCGCCTTCCGCCGATGCGGGAAATGCGGTGGCCACCGACTAGCCTTGAGGAATGGCGGAATTCATCTACACCATGGTCAAGGCCCGCAAGAAAGTGGGCGACAAGCTGATCCTGGACGACGTGACGATGTCCTTCTATCCGGGGGCGAAGATCGGCATGGTCGGCCCCAACGGTGCGGGCAAGTCCACGATCCTGAAGATCATGGCGGGGCTGGACCAGCCCTCCAACGGCGAGGCCAGGCTCTCTCCCGGCTATACGGTGGGCATCCTGCTGCAGGAGCCCCCGCTCAACGAGGAGAAGGACGTCCTCGGGAACGTGCAGGAGGGCGTCGGGGAGATCCTCGGCAAGATCCAGCGCTACAACGAGATCTCCGAGCAGATGGCCGACCCCGATGCGGACTTCGACTCCCTGATGGAGGAGATGGGCAGGCTCCAGGAGGAGATCGACGCGGCCGACGCCTGGGACATCGACTCCCAGCTCGATCAGGCCATGGACGCCCTGCAGCTGCCCGACCCCGACGCCGACGTCACCAAGCTCTCCGGTGGTGAGCGCCGCCGCGTGGCCCTGTGCAAGCTGCTGCTGCAGAAGCCGGACCTGCTGCTGCTCGACGAGCCCACCAACCACCTCGACGCCGAGTCCGTCCAGTGGCTCGAGGGACACCTGTCCGCCTACCCGGGCGCCGTCATCGCCATCACCCACGACCGGTACTTCCTCGACCACGTGGCCGAGTGGATCGCCGAGGTCGACCGCGGCCGGCTGTACCCGTACGAGGGCAACTACTCCACCTACCTGGAGAAGAAGCGCGCCCGCCTGGAGGTCCAGGGCAAGAAGGACGCGAAGCTGGCCAAGCGGCTCAGCGAGGAACTGGACTGGGTCCGCTCCAACGCCAAGGGCCGCCAGGCCAAGTCGAAGGCCCGCCTGGCCCGGTACGAGGAGATGGCCGCCGAGGCCGAGAAGACCCGGAAACTGGACTTCGAGGAGATCCAGATCCCGCCGGGTCCGCGCCTGGGCACCCAGGTCATCGAGGCGAAGAACCTCAAGAAGGGCTTCGGCGACCGCGTGCTGATCGACGGCCTCTCCTTCTCCCTGCCGCCCAACGGCA
>JAPFFX010000071.1 GCA_026645375.1 Citricoccus sp. WCRC_4
GGGCCGCCGTCCGGGCGCCTCCGCGGCCGGGGAGGCGGGCGCGGCGGGTTCCCTGTTCTCGGTCGGCTCACGCATGATCCGCCTCCAGGTATCCGGGCCGCCACGCGACCGCCGGCAGCGGCAGGTCCAAGGGGGGAGAACCCGGCGCCATGTCATCGAACTGGACGCTGAAACGCGCGGCGTCGGAGGGGACCAGGAAGCTGATGCTCGCGCTGGCGCGGCCCCCGGCCGGCAGCGCGCCGGCCGGCAGGTCGGAGCCCCGGTTCACCACCAGCCACGGCTGGCTGTCCGGCCGGACCCGGATCTGGCCGGGCGAGAACAGGACGTCGTCGTCGGACTCGTTCACCGCGTCGACCCGCAGCACCAGATGGTCGCCGTAGGTCATGTTGACCGGCTGCGGCGACGAGCTGCCCGCCATCCGGTGGCCGCCGTGTGCGGCGCCGGCCTCGCCAGAGAGCCGGGACTGCCGTTGCGCGCTGGTGACGCGCACCTGCCCGAAGCTCGTGGGGATGCTCGTGGTCCCCGGGGGGCCGGACGCCGACAGCCCGACGGCCATGGCACTCAGGCCTCCCGCACCGACCACGACCGCCGAACCCATGACCAGGCTGAACCGCCTGCGGGACAATGTGAACTGTTCCTCCGCCGCCGACCCGGCCTCCGCCGGGCCACGAGCCACAGGCCTTCCCCAAGATGTCCGCACGATCTACCCCAACTTCCTCCGAGATGCCCCAGCATCAAAGGACGGACCCGACTGCCCCATGCATGTGCGGGTGTTCCCCAACGCCCAACGCGATCAGTATGCATGGCTGTAAAATGGCTGTAAAGGGATTTGCTCAGTGCCTTGAATAACCGCCGGAACCCGCGCCGGGCGGACCCTGCGGCACGACGGCGTCGCGGCACCGCGGGCTTGGGGGTGCCACCGCATCGTCGCGGCCGGCAAACGGGCGCACGGTGGCGACCGGGCGCAGACGGCCTGACGTGGGCCGATGCTGGTCAGGGCGACGCGGAGGCGGGGACCGCGGAATGCTCCTAGAGTGCCGCGCGCACGGCGGCGACGATCTCCGCCGACTGGGGATCGGTCTTCGGTCCAAAGCGCGCGACGATCTCGCCGTTGCCGTCGATGAGGAACTTCTCGAAGTTCCAGGCCACGTCCTCGATCTCGCCGCTGGGATACGCCGTCAGTTCCCGGTACAGGGGGTGGGCGTTCTCGCCGTTGACGTCGGTCTTTGCCGCCAGCGGGAACGTGACTCCGTAGTTCAGCTGGCAGAACTCCTCGATCTCGGCGTCGCTGCCCGGCTCCTGTCCCATGAACTGGTTGCAGGGCACCCCGATGATTTCCAGCCCGAGGTCCTTGTGGTCGCGGTAGAGCGCCTCGAGACCCTCGTATTGCGGCGTCAGGCCGCACTTGGATGCGACGTTCACCACGAGCACCGCCTTCCCGGGAAAACGCTCGCCGAGGGTTGCCTCGGTGCCGTCGTTCAGGGTCAGGGGGATCTGGTGCAGGTCGGTCATCGGGGTCTCCATCCGGCGGGAATCGGTCCTTGCCAGTCTAGGTTCCAGCGCGGCCGGTCCGGGTTTCCGGTCGGCAGCACCAGCATCACGGGCGCCTCGACAGCTTCACGGGCGGCAATCCCGGCCGGGACACCGATAACGAGAGTCATCAACGAGAGCCCTTAACGAAAAAGGCCCCGCCACGAGGGCGGGACCTTTTCCGATCCGCGGAGGATGGGGGATTTGAACCCCCGAGGGCGTGAACCCAACACGCGTTCCAGGCGTGCGCCATAGGCCGCTAGGCGAATCCTCCAGATGTTTGCTCAACAAGAGCAGGTACAAGACTACCTGACGGCTTCCGAAAGTGGCGAATCGCGCGATGCGAGTCACTAGCGCACCCTCCGCGCCGGAACGATTTTCAGCCACCCGTCCATCTCGGGTAGACTATTGGACGGCCCCTCATGTGGTGTCATCCTGTGAACTCCCCCAGGACCGGAAGGTAGCAAGGGTAAGCGGGCTCTGGCAGGTGCATGAGGGGTCTTTTACGTCTATCCCCAGCGCCGGGATGCCTGATGCAAAGTACGAGCCGCAACCGATAGGGTTCTTATCGTGAGTACAGCCCTCTACCGTCGTTACCGCCCCGATTCCTTCGCGGACGTTATTGGGCAGGAGCATGTCACCAATCCGCTGATGGCCGCTCTGCAGAAGAACCGCGTCAACCACGCCTACCTGTTCTCCGGCCCGCGCGGCTGCGGCAAGACCACCTCCGCCAGGATCCTGGCCCGTTGCCTCAACTGCGCACAAGGCCCGACGCCGACCCCTTGCGGACAATGCGATTCCTGCGTCGAGCTCGGCCGCGGCGGCCCGGGCAGCCTGGACGTCATCGAAATCGACGCCGCTAGCCACGGTGGCGTGGACGACGCCCGCGATCTGCGCGAGCGCGCCACCTTCGCCCCGGTGCGGGACCGCTTCAAGATCTTCATCATCGACGAGGCCCACATGGTCACCTCGGCGGGCTTCAACGCCCTGCTGAAGATCGTCGAAGAGCCGCCGGAGCACATCAAGTTCATCTTCGCCACCACGGAGCCGGACAAGGTCATCGGGACCATCCGCTCGCGCACGCACCACTACCCGTTCCGGCTGGTGCCGCCGGAGCCGCTGATGCAGTACCTGGAACTGCTGTGCAACCAGGAAAACGTGCCGGT
>JAPFFX010000074.1 GCA_026645375.1 Citricoccus sp. WCRC_4
CAGACCTCTCCCGTGCCGATCTACGAGGGCGAGGACGGCGTCATCGCCTGGCTGCTCGACGGCCCGGACGCCCGGTACTCGGTGCCGCTGCCGGCCCCGGGCGAGGCCAAGCGCGCCATCCTGGACACCTACACCAAGGAGCACTCCGCGGAGTACCAGGCCCAGGCCTGGATCGACCTGGCCCGCAAGCTGCACGGCGAGCACCCGGAGGCCACCGATCCGCAGAACGTGGACTCGGTGCTGATCAAGACCTCCCACCACACCCACTACGTCATCGGCTCCGGGGCCAACGACCCGCAGAAGTACGATCCGCAGGCCTCGCGGGAGACCCTCGACCACTCCATCCCGTACATCTTCACCGTGGCACTGCAAGACGGCTCCTGGCACCACGTGGACTCCTACGCCCCCGAGCGTGCCGCGCGCCCGGACACCGTCCAGCTGTGGCACAAGGTCACCACGGAGGAGGACCCGGAGTGGACGCGGCGCTACCACTCCCTGGACCTCAACGAGAAGGCCTTCGGCGGCGCGGTGGAGATCACCCTGACCGACGGCACCGTCATCCGCGACGAGATCGCCGTGGCCGACGCCCACCCGCTGGGTGCCCGTCCGTTCGGCCGTGAACAGTACATCGGCAAGTTCCGCACCCTGGCCGAGGGACTGGTGGCCCCGGAAGAGATCGAACGGTTCCTCGACGCCGCCCAGCGCACCGCCTCCCTGGGCGCCGGGGAGCTGGACCAGCTCAACATCACCGCCGCCGAGGGCATCATCGACCTGTCCGCCGCACCGGAGGGACTGTTCTGATGCTGTACTCGAAGCTCACCGCCGCGCAGAAGCGGATCCGGCTGTCGGAACTGCTGCAGCCCGGCGCCGCCGTGCAGTTCCCGGGCGCCTACACCCCGATCTCGGCGAAGCTGGTCGAGGAGCAGGGCTTCTCCGGGCTCTACGTCTCCGGTGCGGTCCTGGCCAACGAACTCGCCCTGCCGGACATCGGGCTGACCACCCTGACCGAGGTGGCCCAGCGCGCCGGGCAGATCGCCCGGGTCACGGACCTGCCGGCGATCGTGGACGCGGACACCGGGTTCGGCGAGCCGATGAACGTGGCCCGGACCATCCAGGAACTCGAGAACGCCGGGCTGGCCGGCTGCCACCTCGAGGACCAGGTCAACCCGAAGCGCTGCGGCCACCTGGACAACAAGGCCGTCGTCGACCTGGCCACCGCCACCCAGCGGGTCGCGGCGGCCGCGAGCGCACGCCGCGACCCGAACTTCCTCATCATGGCCCGCACGGACGTCCGCGGGGTCGAGGGGGCCGGTGGCCTGCGGGCGGCCGTGGACCGCGCCAAGGCCCTGGTGGACGCCGGGGCGGACGCCATCTTCCCGGAGGCCATGAAGGACCTGTCCGAGTTCGAGGCCGTCTGCGCCGCCGTGGACGTGCCGGTGCTGGCCAACATGACCGAGTTCGGCTAGTCCGAGTTGTTCACCCGTGAGCAGCTCGCCGGTGTGGGCGTGGCCCTGGTGATCTACCCGGTCACCCTCCTGCGCACCGCACTGGGTGCCATGGAACGGGTCCTGTCCGCCATCCGCACGGAGGGTACCCAGCAGGGCGCCGTCGGTGAGATGCTGACCAGGGCACGGCTGTACGAGCTCGTGGACTACGAGGGCTACAACGGCTTCGACTCCGGTGTGTTCAATTTCCAGGTGCCCGGGCTGGACACCGCTTCCTCCCCCGGCCGCACCGACGCCGGCTGACCCGTCACGCGAAAGGACTCGAGATGATGACTGAGACCGAGATCGAGATCAAGAAGGGCCTGGCCGGGGTGGTGGCCGACTACACCGCCATCTCCAAGGTCAACCCGGACACCAACTCCCTGCTCTACCGGGGCTATCCGGTCCAGGAGCTCGCCGCCTCACTGCCGTTCGAGGCCGTGGCCTACCTGCTGTGGAACGGCGAGCTGCCCACCGACCGGCAGTTGGCCGACTTCACCGCCCACGAGCGCACCCACCGCGCCCTGGACGAGCACGTGAAGGCCGCCCTGGACGCCCTGCCGGTCGACTGCCACCCGATGGACTCCGTGCGCACCGCGGTCTCCATCCTGGGTGCCCAGCACCCGAAGGCGGAGGACTCATCCCCGGAGGCCGAGCTCGAGAAGGCGACGACCCTGTTCGCCCAGCTGCCCGCCGTCGTCGCCTACGAGCAGCGCCGGCGTCACGCCGGCGGGCCGACCGAGCCGGTGGCCCCGCGCGAGGACCTGGACTACTCGCAGAACTTCCTGTGGATGACCTTCGGCGAGGAGGCGGCCCCGGAGGTCGTCGACGCGTTCCGGGTCTCCATGGTGCTGTACGCCGAGCACTCCTTCAACGCCTCGACGTTCACCGCCCGGGTCATCACCTCAACCCTGTCCGACCTGCACTCCGCGGTCACCGGTGCGATCGGCGCCCTCAAGGGCCCGCTGCACGGCGGCGCCAATGAGGCCGTGATGCACACCTTCGACGAGATCGGGATCCGTCCCGAGGAGTCCCAGGAGGAGGCCAAGGCCCGGGCCAAGGCCTGGATGGAGGACGCCCTGACGAGCAAGAGGAAGGTCATGGGCTTCGGCCATCGCGTGTACAAGCACGGCGATTCCCGCGTGCCGACCATGAAGAAGGCCCTCGACGCGATGATCGAGCACTTCGGCCGGCACGAGGTCCTCGGCCTGTACAACGGTCTGGAGCAGGCCATGGACGAGGCCAAGGCCATCAAGCCCAACCTCGACTACCCGGCCGGGCCCACCTACCACCTGATGGGCTTCGACACCGAGTTGTTCACCCCGCTGTTCATCGCCGCCCGCGTCACCGGCTGGACCGCCCACATCATGGAACAGCGTGCCGCCAACTCGCTGATCCGCCCGCTGTCCGCGTACAACGGGCCCGACGAGCGGCACCTGCCGGCCGCCTGAGGTCCCGGGGCACCGGCCCCACCGGCACGACGACGGCCCGGTCATCTCCCCCGCAGGGAGGCGACCGGGCCGTCGCGGTCCCGTCCCGCAGCTCCCGGTACTGGCCGGCCTGCAGCACGGCCCGCAGTGCGTCGGCACCGACCTCGGGATCCACGTCATTGGGCACGACCACCACCTGGACGGACAACCGGTTGTCCTCGCCGTCGAAGAACCCCTGGCCCCCGCCCCTCCATCCGAACACCGGGGTTCCCCCGTGTCACGGCCGTGACCGGGGACGTTGTCGGATCGCGACGGACCGCTAGGCGCGGGCCCGCGGGTGTGCGGCGGCGTAGACCTCCCGCAGGGTGT
>JAPFFX010000080.1 GCA_026645375.1 Citricoccus sp. WCRC_4
GCGGGGCCGGGGTGAAGTTCCGGGAGGAGATCAGCGGACGAGGAACGAGGGCGCGCCGAGCGGAAGTTCTCCCCGGTTCCGGCCCCGACGCAGGAGGGGCTTGTGCCGGTGGGACCGGGACGTACCATCCGTCAGGACAGCAGCAAAAAACGGGGGTCCGGCCGATGAGGGCCGGGCCCTGGTCCGCCGTGGTCCCGGCGGGGCCGGGCAAAGCGTCGGCCGTGGGCGGCCGCCCGCGGGTGGGGGTCCGAGCGGGCGAGGACCCCCACCGGTTTCCCGCAGTGCGGCAGGAGACGGCCCGGTGGGAGCGGCACGGCGGGGGAGGGGTCGGCTGGGGTCTGGTCCGTGAGGTCGACGTCGATGGTCCTGTTACCGGCTGACGACGCCCAGTCGCTGAAGTCGTTGAAGCACCGGGGCCGGCAAGCCCAGGCCATGGCCCGCCGCAGGGTCAACACCGAGCTGGTTCGGTTGTACTGGTCCATCGGCACCGAGATCCTGATCCGGCAGGACCGGCAGGACGGGCAAGCACCGGGGTGGTGGGCCGGCTGGCGAAGACCTCCGGGCGGAATTCCCGGACATGAAGGGCTTGTCACGGAGCAACTTGTTCTACATGCGAGCCTTCGCCACCAGCTGGCCGCCGCCAGTCGTCCAACAGCTTGTTGGACAACGTGCTCCGGCCCCCTTGGGGTCATGGTGGAGAGTTCTGGACTACCGCGCGCTGCGGGGTCTGACTGACAGACTCCGCTAGTCAGGAAGTCAGGCAGTCTGTGAGTAACAGAGAATCCCCGGTTGTTCCATCGTTCGCCGGGGAAGACTTCGCGCCAGTTCCTGGGAGTCACAAAGAGTCACTATGGACACTGGCGTTCACAAGGTTCACCGATGTACACCGGAGGGAAGACTGTGGTGCCAGGGCTGAATCCCTTCCGGCCGACGGCCGGGGCCGAGCCGCCCCAGTTGGTGGGACGGGCGGGGTTGTTGGATGAGTTCGAATACGGGTTGCGGATCCGTTCGGGCGCTCCGGGGCTGTTGACGATCTTCACCGGGGCTCGCGGGGTGGGTAAGACGGTGATGCTGGGTGAGGCCGAGGACGCCGCCCGTCGAGCCGGGTGGGCGGTGATCTCCGAGACCGCCACGCGCGGGTTCCTGGGTCGGATCGGCGCGGCGATGCAACCCTTCCTGGAAGAGCTGGGTTCCGGGCCGGCCGGTCGGCGGATCACCGGGGTGGGTCTGGGCGGGTTCTCGGTGACCACCGAGCTGGCCCCGGCCCAGCAGGCGGGGTGGCGCCAACTGGGGGAGGAGCTGTTGAGGTTGCTGGATTCTCAGGGGACCGGGTTGGCGATCACCCTGGATGAGATCCACGGCGCCGATCGGGACGAGCTGGCCCAGTTGGCGGCCTCGGTGCAGCACTTCATCCGGGCCGGGCTGCCGGTGGCCCTGGTCTTCGCCGGACTCCCGGCAGCGGTCTCGGATCTACTGGACGAGGGTGTGGCCACGTTCCTGCGTCGGGCGGACCGAATCGACCTGCATGCCGCGGCCATCGACGAGGTCGAAGCCTCCTACCGGGATACCTTCACCGCCCTGGAGCATGCGATCGCCCCAGAGTTGCTGCGCACCGCGGCCGAAGCCACCGGCGGCTACCCGTTCTTGATCCAGCTCGTGGGGTATCACCTGTGGCAGGTCGCCGAAGCCACCAATCGGCCCCTGGCATCTGAGGACGTCGCCGTGGCGGTGGCGGCCGCGCGCCGGCGCAACACCCGGATGGTCATTGACGCGGCCCAGGCCTCGGCCTCGCCCAAGGACCTGGAATTCTTGCGGGCCATGGCCGAGGACGACGGGCCGTCTCGGACCGTCGATATCGGCCGGCGTCTCGGGGATGCCCGCAACACGGTGGGCAATTACCGGGCCCGGCTCATCGACGCCGGGCTCATCGAGTCCACCGGACACGGCCTGGTGGACTTCGCCATTCCCGGACTGCGCGAGCACCTGCGTCCCTGAGTGGGCCGGTGAAAGGTAGATTGATCAGGTCGCGGTCGTGCACCGCGGAGAATCAGTGGCCCGAGGGGTGAGATCGGCGTCGCGATCCTCGGACGGCCTCGGCCAGGGCTACCGGTGGTGACCACCACGCGAGGCGGCAGAACCGGCCCGAGGTGAGATTCTCGGCCCAGACTAGAGGAGCAACCGTGGGACAGAAGGTCGAAGTCGTGCTGGTCGATGACCTGGATGGAACCTCCGCAGCAGAGACCGTCTCGCTCGGTCTTGACGGTCGCCACTACGAGATCGATCTGTCGGCAGCCAACGCCACACTGCTCCGCAAGCAGATGAAGGCGTACCTCGGTAAGGCTCGCCCCGTCGCCCCGTCGCCCCGTCGGCCCCGCGCCAGCAGGCCGCCGCGATCCGTCAGTGGGCCATAGACAACGGCTACGAGGTCTCCACCCGCGGACGTCTCCACCGGGACATCGTCGAGGCCTACCGCAACGCAGGAAAGTGAAACTTCGGCTAGCTCTGGTCCGCCCAGGACCAGCCGGGCCGAGGCCTCGACCTCGGCCATCACCCCGACAGGTACCACCGGGTGCCCGTGGCGGTCGTTGAGCCGGCGGCTGACCTTGTGCAGTCGTCGCCCAGCGGCCCCGCCGGGAGAAGCGGCAGCACGAGCGCACCCGGTTGCTGGCCCGCCTGGCCGAGATCGACGCTCAGTTCAGGACCCTGGGGGAGGGGACGGATGAGGCGCCTGTCCGTGGCGGCCCGCCGGATCATGGCCGCCGGTGTGCTCGCGATCCTGTGTCTGCTGGCGTGGATGCTCGTGGATGCTGAAGTAGAGACCAGGTCCATGAATGCCGAGCTGGTGCAGTCGGCACCGCACGTGGATGCGGTGTTCACCGAGAGGGTGTGGGGTGGCCGCGGTGGGGATCTCTACTACGTGACGGTCAGCGGCCAGGAGTATGAGCTGACCTACGCCGAGCTGCTGGAGTACGAACCGGAGCCCGGTGACGTCCTGGAGGTGGTCATCGACCCCGAGTTCCCGGAATACGTCGTCCCGGCCCTCGCGCCGGAGGCTTGGGCGACCGACCCGGTATCTGCCCGGTGGGACAAGGCGATCTTCGGGGGCCTGGCGGTGTTCCTGGCCGGCATCGCCGCGTACCACTTGCTGCCCGAGGACCGGGCCCGCGTGGCGCAGTGGGGTGCGCCGCCCGACGGTGCCGCTGGGTAGCTGCCCGGGTCAGTTGTCGTCCGCGCGGATC
>JAPFFX010000110.1 GCA_026645375.1 Citricoccus sp. WCRC_4
CCCCGACGGCTCGGTTCACCGAGGCCGGCGGCGAGGCCCAGATGTACGGGCTGTACTACGCCGACGCCGGCCAGCACCTGGAGCAGCGCCTGTTCGTGGACCACGCGGCCCCGAACTGCACTTCCAACGTCCTCTACAAGGGCGCGCTGCAGGGCCAGGACGCGCGGGCCGTGTGGATCGGCGACGTCCTGATCCGCAAGGAGGCCGAGGGCACCGACAGCTACGAGAAGAACCAGAACCTCGTGCTGACGGACGGCACCCGCGTGGACTCGGTGCCGAACCTGGAGATCGAGACCGGGTTGATCGAGGGAGCGGGGCACGCCTCGTCCACCGCCCAGTTCGACGACGAGCAGCTCTTCTACCTGATGGCGCGCGGCATTCCGGAGCAGGAGGCCCGCGAGCTGGTCCTGCGTGGATTCCTCAACGAGATCATCCAGAAGATCGGCATCGCCGACGTCGAGGAGGTCCTCACCGCGCAGATGGAGGCCGAGTTGCAGGTGGCACACCGCTGATGGCTGACGGTCAGCGCGTGTGCGCCACGGACGAGATCGGTCCGGAAGAGGCCAGGCGGTTCATGGTCGACGGCGTCGCCGTCGCCGTGGTCCGCGCCTCGGACGGCTCGCTCCACGCCCTCAACGACACCTGCTCGCATGAGGAGGTGTCGCTGTCCGACGGTTTCGTCGAGGGCTGCGCCCTGGAGTGCATCGGCCACGGGTCGGCCTTCGATCTCGTCACCGGGAAGCCGAACGTGCTGCCCGCCACCGAGCCGGTCGCCGTCTACGCCCTCGCCGTGGAGGACGACGGCATCTGGGTCGATACCTCGAAAGTCCTCAACCGGGTCGGCTGACCCGCTGGCTGTCTCGCAGCCCACCTGAACAAGCAACTTCCGCCGGTGCACCGGCGAACCCGCAAGGAGAACACGAATGTCTACCCTGGAAATCAAGGACCTGCACGTCTCGATCGAGACCGAGAACGGTCCCAAGGAGATCCTCAAGGGCGTCAGCCTGACCATCAACACCGGTGAGACCCACGCCATCATGGGCCCCAACGGCTCCGGCAAGTCCACCCTGGCCTCCACCATCGCGGGCCACCCGCGCTACGAGGTCACCTCCGGCACCATCACCCTCGACGGCGAGGACGTCCTGGAGATGTCCGTGGACGAGCGTGCCCGCGCCGGACTGTTCCTGGCCATGCAGTACCCGGTGGAGATCCCGGGCGTCACCATGACCAACTTCCTGCGCACCGCCAAGACCGCCATCGACGGCGAGGCCCCGTCCCTGCGCCACTGGACCAAGGACGTCAAGGCCGCCATGGAGGGCCTGAAGATCGATCCGGCCTTCGCCAGCCGCAACGTCAACGAGGGCTTCTCCGGTGGCGAGAAGAAGCGCGTCGAGATCCTGCAGCTCGAGCTGTTCAAGCCGAAGTTCGCGGTGCTGGACGAGACCGACTCCGGCCTGGACGTCGACGCGCTGCGCGTGGTCTCCGAGGGCGTCAACCGTGCCCAGGCCACCAACGAGATGGGTACCCTGCTGATCACCCACTACACCCGCATCCTGCAGTACATCAAGCCGGACTTCGTGCACGTGTTCGTGGACGGCAGGGTCGCGGAGTCCGGCGGCGCCGAGCTGGCCGACCGCCTCGAGGCCGAGGGCTACGAGCGCTTCGAGACCGCTGCTGCAGGGGCCTGAGGAGGAGAGCATGACGACTGACCAGGCACAGACCTCCCTCGAGGACATCCGGGAGGCCCTGCACGAGGTCATGGACCCCGAGCTGGGCGTGAACATCGTCGACCTCGGCCTGCTCTACGGCATGAACTATGCCGAGGACGGTGCCCTGATCATCGACATGACCCTGACCACCGCAGCCTGCCCGCTCACCGACGTGATCGAGGAGCAGATCGGCAACGAGATCGGCACCATGGTCGACGAGTGGCGACTGAACTGGGTCTGGATGCCGCCGTGGGGCCCGGAGCGGATCACCGAGGAGGGCCGCGAGCAGATGCGCGCCCTGGGCTTCAACATCTGAGCCCGGCCGCTCATCCGCTGCAGACGACGAGCACCCCGGTCCACGGACCGGGGTGCTCTCGTCTGCGTCCCCGGCAGTGCCCCTGCCCGGGAGGACGGCCGACTCAGGCCGTGGGATCGTCCAGGTCCGGGTGGTCCAGGGTGTTGCACTGGTTGACGTCTCCGGTCTCGTAGCCGTGCATGAACCAGGCCATCCGCTGCTCGGAGGTGCCGTGCGTGAAGGCCTCGGGCAGCACGCGCCCGGTCGTGGACTGCTGGATGCGGTCGTCCCCGACGGCGGCCGCGGCGGACAGCGCGTCCCGCAGGTCCGTCTGGGTGAGGGGCTCCAGGAACGGCGAGCCCGACTCGGGGTCCACGGTGCGCACCGCGTGCCCGGCCCACATCCCGGCGTAGCAGTCCGCCTGCAATTCCACGCGCACCGCCCCGGACTCCGGCCCGGTGCCGCCGGACTGCGCGTACTGCAGGTAACCGACGATGTTCTGGACGTGGTGGCCGTACTCGTGGGCGACCACGTACTC
>JAPFFX010000114.1 GCA_026645375.1 Citricoccus sp. WCRC_4
CAGGTGAGCCGGTTGAGGCGGCCGTGTCCCGGTCGCCTGATTGGCGGCGCGCTGACCGGGGGGCAGCACCACCGACAGGTGCTCGGCGCATTACTGGAAAACGGCCGAAGAATGCACGATCCCCACGGCTTCGCGGTGTCCATCATCACCACGGTTTCCCCGTGGGCCTGAAGGACGCGGGCCGCCTCACCCACCACGTCCGTCGCGCCCACGGTGGGCCCCGACGGTGACATCGGCTCGCCGACGCACACCGCCCCCGAGCCCGTCACGGGACGATCGTCACGCTCACCCATCGGGCGCGGACCGTTCCGCCGCGGGGCCGAGCACAGGGGCAAGACCCGGGCCGGAGGCGTGCGGTTATGGGCCCGGATCGCGACGTGGTCTTCCAGAGCACGCAACCCACCGCGGTCCAGATGGCCCAAGCCGGAGAGGTTCACGATGACGCAGGGGCACCCCACCAGGGTGAACGCCCCGTCTAGGACCTTCAGCAGAACCTGACAACTCGCCTCGGTCAGACAACCCTCCGCAACGAGCTGGATCGGCCCGGGCAACACCTCGGCCCGCAGATCCAACCGCAGTGCATGCTCCACAATCCCCCCAGGAGCGGCCTCGGGAGCCTCCTGTTGGATACACCCACCAGTCCACACCCCGCGCCGCCGAGTTCCGTTTTGCCAGACGACCGGACCGACGCGGTAGGAACGGCGGGATATCCCGCGGCGACCGGTGACCCACCACGACCGTAAGCTCCGACATCGGCACGCGGACTACCTCAGTGCCACGGGTAGAAGATCTCCCGCGCCTCGCCTCCCCCGCCTCCACCGCCTGCTACCTACGCCCGGGGGTGACAAACGCCATGTCAAACAGCCCAAGTGGCATGCGAGAGTTGACACTGAACGCAACCTCTGCTCGTACTCAGAGGGACACGACCACGGCGATGAGAGACACAGGCGTGGCCCGAAGGACGGGGAGGACGCCAGCCTTCGGGCCCTACGACACCGTGGCCGGTGTCCCCCGGGGGGTGTCGTCCTCCGGGCGGGGCAGGACGACAGACTCCGAGGGGCCGGGCGGGGCCTGGTGGGTCGCGTCCAGGGCGGCGGTCATGACGTCACCGAGGCTGTGCCGTTCAGCGTAGACCTCACGTTGGTACTGGGAACCGGTGCCCTCGCGCAGGATCTTCGCGACACCGGCCTCGATCACCGACCGTTCCCCGTATTCGGCCAGCACCGGACCCACGACGTGCAGCAGGCGGATCATCACGTCCCCGGCCGGTGCGGGGGTGCCGGTGGCCGGGTCGATCAACTCTCCGGCGATGCCGTTGCGACTGGCCTGCCAGGACCAGGCCCGGAGCAGGGTGGCCGGCACGGGCATGGCCGGGGCCCCGTCCGCCCAGGCCCGGGTGGCCGTCTCCACCAGGGCCCGGGTGAGGGTGGCGATCACCGCGGCATGGTGCGCGTCCAGACAGACGTCGGCCACCCGGATCGCCACGGTCGGATGGCGCTCGGACAGGCGGGCGTCGAAGTAGAGCATGTCCGCGTCCACCGGCACCTGCGTGTCCAGCAGCGCCGACCGGTAGCGGTCGTAGGCGTCTTCGGAGCCGAAGACATCGGTGGGCCCGGCGGTGGGCCACCTGGACCACACCTGGTAACGGTACGAGGCGAAACCGGTGTCATCCCCGTGCCAGAACGGGGAGTTCGCGCTCAGGGCCAGCAGGGTCGGCAGCCAGACCCGGATCCGGTCCAGCACCGCCACACCCTCGGCGCGGGAGTCGACGCCCACGTGGATATGGAAACCGTTGGTGAGCTGTTCGGCCGCGGTGAGACCAAACTTCGTGGCGATCTTCCGGTGCCGCAGGCCCGGCACCGGGTGTGGCGAGACCGGACCCAGCGCCGTGGGCAGGGCCACCACGCGTCCGCCCACCCGGGCGGCGGCCCGCTCAGCCAGCGAGCGCCCGGCACGGATAGAGGCCAGTTGCCCGGCCAGGGTGGTCTGGGGCGGGGAGATGACCTCGAGCTGTTCCTCTTGCAGTTCCTCGCTCACCTGGTGACCGGTGGGTGCCGGCTCGTCCTGCAGGGCAGCGGCCCAGTCCCCGGCTGGCAACGGTTCGCCGGTGCCGGCATCGACCAGCAAGAGTTCTTCTTCCACACCGAAGGTGCGCATGGAGGGCCTCCTCGTCCGTCCTGCCCCTCGTCCCTCACTGCGGAGGGTGCGGGGCAAGCGGCACACCCACGGGCGAACCCAGCACTCTACGTGTACTGACTACATGTTCGCTGGGAAGACCAACCCCGCACGCCGGACCCTGGGGATCAGGGCGCACTGGGAGGGGCGCCTGTTCCCGCCTCGCCCCCGGGCGCATCGACTGACGGTGGGCCGGCCGTGCGCGACCGGGCGCCGGTCGGCCGCCGACGGCGGCCGCCGGGGCACGCGTTCGCCAGGAGGAAACCATCGGCCGGAGGGTTCCCCGTGGACGCGCAGAGAAATAGGGTGGGAGGACTTGATCGCCGACAGAAGGGAGTGCCCATGGGACTCGGAGACAAGATCAGTAACGCGACCGACAAGGCTGTTGGAGGCGCCAAGGACAAGCTTGGCGATGCCACCGACAACCCCGATCTGCAGGCAGAGGGCAAGGCCCAGAACGCCGAGGGCCACGCCAAGCAGGCCGGTGAGAACGTCAAGGACGCTGCCAAGGACGTCAAGGACGGCCTGAAGTAGGCCGGCACACCCTCTGAACCAGCGGCTGCGGCCCCGGAACCCTTCATGGGTCCGGGGCCGCAGTGCGTTCCCGCGGAGGACTCCTCCGCGGGCGGCCCTCACCTGTCAGGCCTGTCCGATGCGCAGCACGGGCTTGATGGTGGTGCCGGACTTGCTGTCCGCGAAGGCGTCCTCCACCTGGTCGAAGCCGTAGAACTGCACGAGCTCGTCGAAGGGGAACCGGCCCTGCTGGTAGAGCTTGATCAGCGCGGGGATCAGGTCTTGAGAGGTGCCCGAACCGCCGAGCGTGCCCACCACGCGCTTGCCCCACAGCGCGCCGAGGTGGTCGAGGCTGAAGCGGGCCCCGGCGGGGGCGCCGCCGATGAGGATGAGCGTGCCGAGCATGCCCACGGCCTCGGCGGCCTCCTCGATGACGGGGATGACACCGGTGCAGTCCAGGGCGTAGTCGGCCGGGCCGCCGCAGATCTCCCGGATGCGGTCCAGGGCGTTCTCGTTCACGGAGTTGATGACGTGGGTGGCGCCGTACCGGGTGGCCAGCTCCAGCCGGGAGTCGTGCAGGTCGATCGCGATGATGGTGGTGGCCGGGGTGTTCCGCGCGGCCATGACCGCAGCCAGCCCGACGGCGCCGGCCCCGTAGACCACGAGTGACTCCCCCGCCTGCGGCCGGGCGGTGTTCAGGACGGCCCCGGCACCGGTGGTGATGCCGCAGGCCAGCACGCCGACCAGCTCCAGCGGCACGTCCTTGTCCACCGTCACCAGCGCGTTGGCATTGGCCAGCGAGTAGGTGGCGAAGGAGGACTGGCCGAAGAAGTGGCCGGAGAGCGAGGAGCCGTCGGCACGGGTGTAGGCGGAGGTGCCGGCCTGCGGGCCGATGAACCGCTGGCCGCTGACCACGGCCGGGCCGAGCAGCTCGCAGTAGCGGTGCTCGCCGCGGCGGCAGTTGCGGCACTGCCCGCAGTAGGGCCAGCCCATGATGACGTGGTCACCGACCATCACGGAGGTGACGCCCTCGCCGACGGCCTCCACCACGCCGGATCCCTCATGGCCGAGGACGCCCGGCAGCGGCAGCGGCATGTCACCGGCCTGGGTGATCGCGTCCGTGTGGCAGACCCCGGAGGCCACCACCCGCACCAGGGCCTCGCCCGGGCCGGGCTGTTGCAGCTCCAGTTGCTCCTTGACGAAGGGGGCGTTGGTCTCCTCGACGACGAGGGCTTCGATCTTCATGGGGAACTCCTGTGTTCTCGTGGGTCGCAGGGCACCGCAGCCGATGACTGCGGGGGTATGAGTGCAGGCCGGGGCCGTCCGCGGCCGGGGTGTCTGCGCTCCGTACCGTAGGCCGTTCAGGCCATGATGAGCACGGGGTGGTAGCCGTCCGGCCGCCGCCGGTAGACGCGGGCCGGCCGGCCCAACCCGCTCCCGCCGGGCGGCATGGCCCGGATGTCCAGGGCCTCCAGCTGGGGTTCCATGGCCCGGCGGAAGGTGTCCTTCTGGTGCGGGGCCCCCGCGACGGCGTCGTGGACCTGGCGCAGCTGGGTCATGGTGAACTCGTCGTCCAGCAGGCACCACGGGTCCGGCGCCTGGCCGTACTCCCACCGCACCATCCGCACGCCCCAGCCGATGATCTCGTCGTGGCTGAACGGCAGTCCGTGCACCTGGTCCACCGGCCGCAACTGCCCGTGCCCGTGCTCCAGGGCCAGCTCCAGGGCGGAGAGCGGCACCACGTCCAGGTGGGTGACCGTCAGGACCCAGCCCCGGTCATCGCGGTCCGGATCGTCGAAGACGTGCAGTTGCCGCGGCGAGCGTCCCCGGACGTGCATCCTGGTCTCCAGGCACCTCAGCACGGCATCACCCAGGCGTTCGCGCTCGCGGAGCATGGTGCCCGGCAGCATCCACTCCCCGGCGTAGCGGCCCTCGTCCCGGCGGCGCAGGACGACCTTCAGTTCCCCGTCGGCCACCGTCAGCAGCACCACGTCCGCGGCCACCGAGGGCCGGGGGTAGGACAGCAGGTCATCACGCTCGGGCACCATGCCCACCAATCTAGCCAGAGCGGTGGAGGTTCCCGGTCCCGGTACGGGCGGCGTCGCGGGCGAAGAGAACAGCGGCATCATGGACGAACTCCTCTCCCGTGGCGAACGTGGTGTCCCAGATCCTCAGCGCATCGGCCACCGGCTCCTGCATGAGGGGCCGGCTGAATCCCTCCACCCCGAAGCGTCCGGCGTAGCCCAGGGACAGGGTGTCCTCGAGCACGCGGGCCAGGTCCAGGCTGCCGGTCGAGAGCAGTCCCCGGGAGGACTGGCCGAACTCCAGGTATCCGAGGTACGGCAGGGCGTGGCCGATGGCCCCCACCAGGTCGGCCTCCTCGATGGCCATGTGGAAGGTGTCCAGGTGGATCCTCAGGTGGCGCGAACCGGACAGCTCCACGAAGCGCACGGCCTGGGCGGCGGTGTTCAGCACGGAGGTCTCGTAGCGGTTCACGACCTCGAAGGTCATCATGATCCCCGCGGCCGCCGCCTCGTCCGCCACGTCCCCGACGAGTTCGGCGACGCGCGCCACATCCCCCTCGGAGGGCCGGGACGCCGCGTCCCCGTGCACCCCGTAGGGCACGCCGTTCAGCTGGTCGCCGCCCATCCTCGCGGTCAGGTCCACGAAGCGTCGCAACTGGTCGTAGCCCCGACGCCGGACGTGCGGGTCCTCGGACCCGACGTTCGCCTCCGGGGACTGGACGGCCATGGTGATGGGGACCAGGCCGGCGTCGCCGATCCGTTGGGCCAGGTCCGCCACGCCCCGGCTGGACGGGTCCAGCGGACCCAGCACCACGCGCCGGTAGCCGGCGTCCCGCAGCACCGGCAGGCTGCGGGCGAACGCGGGGCTGAAGGGGTCGGTGGTGAAGGCCGCGCTCTGGCAGGCCAGGTCCACCGCCAGGTCCCGGCGGGCCCGCGTCTCGGCCGCGGCCATGGCCGACACCTCAGAACACCGGGAGCTCGAAGCGGTGCTTGAACACGGAGTAGCCGTCGTCCACGTGCACCACGGTGCCGTTCATGGCGTTGGACTCCTCCGAGAACAGGAACGCCACCACGTTGGCGATCTCCTCCGGCTCCGTCATCGTGTCCCGGAGCTGCTCCGAGGCGAACAGCTCCCGGAGTTGCTGCGGGAACTGCTGGATGATGGCGGTGTTGGCGCGCCCGGGGGTGATGGCCAGGACCCGGGTGCCGTGCTCGGCCAGCTCGTAGGCCGCGGAACGGGTGAAGGAGATGACCGCCGCCTTGGCCGCGCTGTAGGTGAAGGACAGTTCGGCGGCCTGCTCACCGTAGATCGAGGACGTGTTGACGATGACCCCGCCGCCGCCCTGCTTCACGAACTGCCGGGCCGCGGCGAGGATCCCGTAGTAGACCCCGTCCTGGTCGATCCGGATCATCGGGTGGTAGTCCCGCTCCGGGTCGTGGTCCAGCAGCGGCCTGCCGCCGGCGATGCCGGCGTTGTTGAAGATGCCGTCCAGGCGGCCGTAGGCGTCCACCGCGGACTGGACGGCCTGCTCGACGGCGGCGAAGTCCGAGACGTCCACCGCCACGGCCCGGGCCCGCCCACCGGCGGCCGTGACCTCGTCGGCCACCATCTGCGCACCCTCCAGGTTCAGGTCGGCCACGATGACGCTGGCGCCCTTCTCGGCGCAGCGGTGGACGGCGGCCCGCCCGATGCCACTGGCGCCGCCGGTGATCAGCAGGACTTTGTCGTGCAGGGTGGTCATGGGGTCTCCTTGGGAGTGTTGGCGGGGAGGGTGGATGCGTTGGTCCCGGTGGGAGTGCCGCCGCGGCAGGGCACTCCCACCGGTGTCAGGGGATCGCGCCGGGCGCGATCAGAACATGGTGTGGGACAGGGCCAGGGCCCCGCCGTCCACGGCCAGGACGGCACCGGTGACGAAGGAGTTGCCGGGGGCCACGAGGAACAGCATCGGGGCCTGGATCTCCCCCATGGTGCCCATGCGGGCCAGCGGGATGGTCTCCTCCCACATCCGCTCCCCGGCCTCGTCCAGGACGGCGTCCCCGCCGATCCGGGTCCCCTTGAAGGGGCCGGGGGCGATCACGTTCACGCGGATGCCCCGCGGGGCCAGCTCCAGCGCCGCCTGGCGGGCCAGGTTGATGATCCCGGCCTTCGTGGCCCCGTAGGCGTAGGAGACCATGGGGTCCGTCCGCAGCCCCGCGGTGGAGGACGTCACCAGGATCCGGCCGCCGTCGGGCAGCACCCGGGCCGCGGCCCGGACGGTCTCGAACGTGCCGTGGAGGTTGGTGGCCACCACGTTGCGCCACTCCTCGTCCGTGTACCGGCCGATGGAGCCCTCCTCGGTCCGGTAGCTGCCGCCCCCGGCGATGCCGGCGTTGGCCACCACCACCGTCGGCCGGCCCACCTCGGCGACGACCCGCTCGAGGACCTGCTCGAACGCTCCGGCCTCGGCCAGGTCTGCCGCATAGGCGTGGGCGGTGCCCCCGGTGGCGGTGATCGCCTCCCGGACCTCGTCCAGCCGGGACTGGTCACGGCCCAGCACGACCACGGTGGCGCCCGCGTCCGCGTAGATCTCGGCCGCCGCCCGCCCGATGCCGCTCGAGGCTCCCGTGACCACGACGATGTCATCGCGCATCGAGAACAGTTCGAGGATCCGGTCGGTCCCGGTCGCGGGACGGGAGGTCTGGTCAGTGGTGGTCATGAGTGGCCTTTCTCGTCGGTGCTCGCGGATGCGGAGCTCACATGGAGGGGGTGAAGTCGTCCGCGTTGCCGCGGTCGATCAGCTCGCCCTCGACCTCCACGAAGTTCTCCTGCGGCAGGGTGCCGTCGGCGCGATAGGCCTCGATGTCCTCCACCACGCGGTCCACCACGGAGAACCAGTCCTGGTGCACGGAGGCGTAGAACGGGCCGTCCTTCTTGATCTCCTCGACGGCCACGCCGAGGGCGTCCACACCGGTGACGTAGATGTCGTCCCGACCGGCCTCGTTGATGGCCTGCGCGGCGCCGAGGGCGGCGTGGTCCCAGCCGACCCAGACACCGTCCAGGCCCTCCGGGTTGGCCTGGAGGAAGTCGGTGACGAACTTCAGCGCCTCCTCCTGGGAGGTGGCCGGGTTCAGCGCCTGCTTCATCTCGCCGCCGGCGATGTTGGCCCCGGACTCCTCGAGCATGTCCATGGCCAGGTTGCTGCGGGTCATGATCCCGATGTGCGGGTCGTGGCCGATCACCATGACGTCCTTGCCCTCCAGGCCGCCCATGGCCTCGTCCAGCGCGCCCACCGTGAGCTCGGCGAGCTGGTCCTGGTCGAAGGTCACGTCCTCCACGAAGTCCTCGTTGGGCTCCACGCCGCCGTCGATCGAGAAGATCGGGATCTCGGCGCCCTCGGCGGCGTTGACGAGCGGGGCGATCTGCCGGGGGTCGGGGAACCCGGCCAGGATGACGTCCGCTCCCTGGGTGATGGCGGACTGCATGTCCGAGTTGATCTTGTCGTAGTCGAAATCGCTGGTGTACAGGGTGACGTCCCAGCCCTTGGCCTTGCCCTCCTCGACGAACTTGTCGAGGGTCAGCTTGCCACCCGGGGTGCCGTAGCCGGCGGTGAAGGCGGCGACCTTGAAGGTCCCGTCGTCACCGGCGCCGCCGGTGCCGGCAGCGGCGTTGGGGTCGTTGGAGCATCCGGTCAGCGCCAGCAGTCCGGTGGCGAGGAGTCCTGCAGTGATCGTGAGTCGGGTACGCATGGTGTTCTCCGTGGGGACGGGGCCGCGCGGTGGCGGCCGGTGAGGGGTGGGGACAGTGGGGCCCGGTCAGGCGTTCTTGGACTTCAGCGAGGACATGAGCACCGCGGCGATGATGATGATCCCGGTGAGGACCTGCTGGATGTAGGTGTTGACGCCCACGATGTTCAGGCCGTTCTGCAGGACGCCGATGATGCCGACGCCCACGAGCGTGCCGCCGATGTTGGCCTGCCCGGACTTCAGCAGGGTCATGCCGAGGAAGGCCGCCGCGACCGCGAGCATCATGTAGTCGTTGGCGCTGGTGGAGCTGGCGCTGGAGAGCCGGCTGACCAGGATGATGCCTCCCAGGGCCGAGGCGAGACCGGCGAGGGTGAAGGCGAGCAGGACGTTGAGGCGGACGTTCACGCCGGACAGCCTGGCCACCTCGGAGTTGCCGCCCACGGCGTACCAGCGCCGGCCCACCGTGGTGTACCGGAGGATGACCCAGATGACGGCGGCCACGATCAGGGCGAAGAAGACGGGCATCGGGATGCCGGCGAGACGGGTCTGGCCGATCCAGTTGAAGGACTCGGGCATGCCGTACAGCGTGGTGCCGTCCGTGACGATGAACGCCAGACCGCCCACCGTGGTCATCGTGGCCAGCGTGGCCACGATCGCCGAGATCCCCAGGTAGGCGACGAGGATCCCGTTGACGATGCCGACCAGGGTCCCGACGAGGACGCCGACGACGATCGCCATGGACACGGGCATCCCGTTGATCATCAGCGCGGACGCCGTGGCACCCGCGAGCGTGGCCGTGGTGCCCACGGACAGGTCGAAGTGGCCGGTGACCATCACGACCGTCTGGGCCGCGGCGATGATCGTCAGGATGGCCACCTGGGCGAGGATGTTCGTCATGTTCCCGAAGCTCAGGAACGCCGCGGGGCTCAGGACCCCGAAGACGACGATGAGCGCGACCAGGGCGATGATCGTCCCGCCCTGCCACAGCAGCTGGGACATCTGCGTCTTGTCCTGCGGAACCTCGACGGCGGGGACGATGTCAGTGGTCTGGGCCATCTCAGGCCTTCCTTCCATAGCAATAGGAGAGGAGGAGTTCCTCGTCGGCGTCCGCTGCGGACACCTCTCCGGAGACCCGTCCCTCGTGCATGATGAGGATCCGGTCGGACAGCCCGATGAGTTCGGGCAGTTCGGAGCTCACCGCGATGATGGTGGTGCCGGCCGCCGCGAGGGCGCGGATGAGCCGGTAGATCTCCGCCTTGGTCCCCACGTCGATGCCGCGCGTGGGTTCGTCCAGGAGCAGGACCTTGGGATTGCGGGCCAGCATCTTGGCCAGGACGACCTTCTGCTGGTTCCCGCCGGAGAGCAGGCCGACCTGCTGGCGCGGGCCGCGGGTCTTGATCCGCAGGTCGGCGATGCCCTCCCGGGCCAGCCTGGCGATGCCGCTGGCGGAGACCCAGCCGGCGTTGCTGACCCGGGCGAGGTTCGCGATGGCGATGTTGTCCTGGATCGTGGCGCCCAGCGAGACGCCCTGGCTGCGCCGTTCCTCCGGGACCAGGGCGATCCCGTGCTCCAGGGCCCGGCCCACGCCCCGCGAACCGGTGACCTCCCGGCCCTCCACGGAGATGGTCCCCGCCGTGCGCTTCTGGTCTCCGGCGAGCAGCCGCATCAGCTCGCTGCGGCCGGAGCCGGCGAGCCCGCCGATACCGAGCACCTCACCCGCGTGGGCCGAGAAGGACAGCTCCCTCACCTTGTTCCCCCGCAGCCCGGCCACCTCGAGGACCACGCGGTCCGTGGCCGTGCCCCGCTCGGGGAACAGGTCCTCGGCCGAGCGGCCCACCATGGTGGAGATGACCTCGTCGATCGTCATCTCCGCGACGTCCCTGGTGACGATGGTCTGGCCGTTGCGCATGATGGTCACGCGGTCGCAGAGCTCGAAGACCTCCTCCAGGCGGTGGGAGACGTAGACGATCCCGACGCCGTCCGCGCGCAGGGCACGGAGCACGGTGAAGAGGTCCCTGATCTCCGTGTCCGTCAGGGCGGCGGTCGGCTCGTCGAGGATCAGCACCCGGGCGTCCGCGGCCAGGGCCCGCGCCACGGAGACCATGGTCTGCTGCACCGGGGAGAGCCGCCCGGCCAGCCGGCGCAGCGGGATGTGCCCCTGGTTGAGGCGGTCCAGCTGCCGGCGGGCCTCGCGGTAGAGCCGGTTCCAGCTGATCAGGCCGCCGGAGCTCGGGGTGCGCTCGCCGAGCAGGATGTTCTCGGCCACGCTGATGGTCGGCACGATCGAGGTCTCCTGGTACAGGGCCACCACACCGGAGTGGTGGGCGTCCCGGACCCCGGAGAACCGGACCTCCTCACCGGCGGTCTCGATCCGGCCGGCGTCGGGCTGGTGCACCCCGGTCAGGACCTTGATCAGCGTGGATTTGCCGGCGCCGTTCTCGCCCAGCAGGGCGTGGATCTCCCCCGGCCGGACCTCCAGGCGGGCCTCCGTCAGGGCGGCGACGCCCTCGAAGTGCTTGGAGATCCCCTGCGCGCGCAGGGCCAGCCGGTCGACCTGGGGGACGAGGGGTTCTGCCGTGGCGGTGCTCATCGGGTCCCCACCTGCTCTGCGGGAGGATCGGCGAGGTCGTTGCAGCGGATGACGACCTTCGGATACTGCCCGCTCAGGTGCACCCGGAAGGCCTCGGCGGCCTGGTCGAGGTCGACCACGGACTCCAGGAAGGGGTCCAGGTCCAGCTCGTCCAGGAGGCGCACCGCGCGCGGGAACGTGTACGGGGAGACGAACACCCCGGTCAGGGTGAGCTCCTTGCGGTACAGGTGGTCGGAGAGGTTCAGCGGCAGCGCGTAGTCCTCCGGGTACATGGCCCCGTAGACCACGGTGCCGCCCGGTGCGGCGATGTCCAGGAGCCCGGCCACGGCATGGCGGGAACCGGAGGCATCGATCACGACGTCGAAGCCCGCCCCGGCGGTGATCTCCCGGGCGCGCTCGGCGAGGGACTCGGTGGTCGGGTCGACCACGTGCCTCGCCCCGAAGCGCCCGGCGAGCTCGCGCCGCTCGGCGATCGGCTCGATCATCGTCAGGGAGGTGGCCCCGTAGCGGTGCATCAGCTGCAGGGCCAGCTGCCCGATCGGCCCGCCCCCGCAGATCGCCACGCGGTCCCCCGGGCGGATCCGGGTCTTGTCCGCGATCCGCACGGCCACCGACGTCGGCTCCAGCAGGCAGCCCTTCAGCAGCGAGACCCCGTCCGGCAACCGGTAGACCTGGGACTCGTGCCAGACGACCGAGCGGGCCATGCCCGGGCGGTTGTACTCCCCGAGGTTCTCGCAGAACTGCTGGCGGCCGTCCTGGCAGGGCGGGCAGGTCCCGCAGAACCGGATGAAGTTGCCGGAGACCCGGTCCCCCACGGCCAGGTCCGTGCGGCGCACCCCGGAGCCGATCTCGGCGATGACGCCGGAGATCTCGTGCCCCAGCCCGATCGGCACCTCCGTACCGAAGAACCCCTCGGCCAGGTGGGGGTCGGAACCGCAGATCGCCGCGTAGGCGACGGTGATGCGCACGTCCTCCGGGCCCACCTCGTCCGCGGGGAAGGTGACGACGCCGATCTCCCCGCGCCGGCCGGCGTCGGGATCCCGCAGGCTGCCGATCCTCGTGACCGCCACGGTCTCCACGTCCCGCGGCCCGGTGGCCGCCCCGGCGGTGCCGGTCATGCTCGAGGTGGTGGTCATGACGCCCCGCCCTTGGCGCCGGCGACGGCCAGGGCCGCGTCCACCGTGGCGGTCAGGCCGTAGCCGTGCTTGTCCCGCAGCTCGGTGTCCTCACCGAAGCCGGCGAACACCTGCGGGATGCCCAGCCGCCGGAAGCCCTCGAGCCGGACGCCGCGGTCCACGAGGACGTCGGAGATCCTCGAGGCCAGGCCACCGTAGGCCAGGTGGTCCTCGACCACCACGAACCGGCCCGTCTCCTCCGCGCAGCGCAGGATGAGGTCCTCGTCGATCGGCTTGAGGGTGAACATGTCCACCACGCGGGCGTCGAGGCCGTGGTCGGCGGCGAGGGTCTCGGCCGCCTCCAGGGCCTGGGACACGGTCTCCCCGTGGGCGAAGATCGTCAGGTCGCCGCCCTCGCGGGCGGTGATGCCCTTGCCGATCTCGATCCTCACGCTGCCGGGCTCGTAGACGACCTTGTCCTTCTTGCCGACGGCGAGGCGGATGTACAGGGGGCCGGTCATGTCCATGGATTGGCGCAGCACCTCGCCGACCATGAGCGGGTCGCCGATGGAGGTGACGGTCATGTTCACCAGGGAGGTCATCAGGCCCAGGTCCTCCACGGCGTAGTGGGTGGAGCCGCCGTTGCCGACCAGCCCGCCGTGCGTGCCGACGATCTTCACCGGCAGGTTGGGATAGCAGATGTCCGAGCGCACCTGCTCGAGGGCCCGCATGCTCAGGAACGGGAGCATGCCGGAGACCACGGGGATGTTGCCCTCCGCGGCGAGGCCGGCCGCGATGCCGACGCAGGCCTGCTCGGACAGCCCCACGTCCACGAACCGGTCCGGGTAGGTGTCCCGGAACTCCACGAGGGTGGCGCCGATGTCCGGGGTGAGCACCCAGAGGTTGTCATGGTCCTGCCCGAGCTCCTTGAGCGTCTGGCCGATGACCGTGCGCGAGGACAGCAGGTCCCCGAAGGTGAACGAGGTGATCTGTTCGGTGGTGGCCGCCATGGTCACGCCGCCTTTCGTCCGTCGGCCAGCGAGGCCAGGGCCCGCTGAAGGTCCTTGTCGTTGAGCGAGCCGGCATGCCAGGCCAGGTTCCGCTCCATGAAGTCCACGCCCTTGCCCTTGACCGTCTCGCAGATGACCACCGTGGGGGTGTCCGAGTCCGGGTCCGGGAGGGAGTCGAAGGCCTCGACCAGTGCGCCCATGTCATGACCGTCGACCTCGATCACGTTCCAGCCGAAGGCCCGCCACTTGTCCGGATACGGCTCGAGCCTCACGCGCTCCTCGGAGAAGCTCGTCATCAGCTGGCGGTTGCGGTCGATGAAGGCCACGAGGTTGCCCAGGTCGTTGCTGCGCGCGGCCAGGGCCGCCTCCCAGACGGACCCCTCCCCGGTCTCGCCGTCCCCCATGAGGGTGAAGACCCGGTGCGCCATGCCGTTGCGCCGTCCGTGCAGGGCCATCCCGGTGGCCAGCGGCAGGCCGTGGCCCAGGGACCCGGTGGAGACCTCCACGCCCGGCAACTGCACCTTGCAGGGATGCATGCCGTAGGCGGAGTCGAGACGGCCGTAGGTCCGGACGATCTCGTCGTAGTCGAAGAAGCCGCGGATGGCCATGGCGATGTACATGCAGACGGCGGCATGGCCCTTGCTCAGCACGAACCGGTCCCGCTCCGGGTTCCGCAGGTCCTGCGGGTCGACGTGCATGCCGTACTGAAACAACAACGTGAATATATCTGCAGAGGAAAGATCGCCGCCGATGTGGACGGCGCCGTCATATTCTCCGCAGAGAAGAAGCAATTTCTCGCGCAGCTCATACGCCTTGTCTTCAAGGTCGGTGATGCTGCGAGCGGGACGAGTGATCGTCTGTGGCATTTGATCCCCCAGGGGAATTCGATATTCCAGCGACATCGCTGAAACGTGATCTATGTCACCGAGGACACTACGGGCCGTGCACTCCGGAGACAAGAGGCAATTCACTCAATTTTGCGCAATCTCTCTCAAGGGCCGATGACCTGCGGGTTCACGGGATTTTCTGCGGATGACGCCGCCTCACGCCCCACCCAGGGCCGCACGCCCTTGACGTGACCCAGCTCACCTTGGTTCACTATCGAGAGAGTGATTTCGCGGTTGAATGCGCACACCGCTCCACCGGGACGCCGTCTCATGAGGAATCCCGGTTCTGATCAGTCATTATTCGTTTATCGCCAGCCCCCCTGCCTATTCCTGTCCCGAGAGAGGCATCATGACCGACACCAGCACGAGCCCCCGCCCCGCGGCATCGACCGAGGCCCCGGTCCGCACCCCGCTGTTCTACGGCGGCCGGGAGCATTCAGCCGAGCGCACGTTGACGATCACCAACCCGGCCCGGCCCTCCGAAGTGGTCGGCGAGGCCGCCGCCGCCACCCGCGAGCAGGCACTGGAGGCCGTGGCCGCCGCGAAGGAGGCCTTCCCTGCCTGGGCCGGCCTCTCCGCCGCGGAGCGCGCGGCACACCTGGCCGAGGCCGCGGGCGCGATCATGGAGGAGGCGGAGACCGAGGCCGCGATCCTGTCCGCCGAGAACGGCAAGGTCGTCGGCGAGTCCACCTTCGACCTGATGGGCCTGGCCCAGCGCACCGAGCTCGCCTGCGGCCTGGCCGAGGAGGTCGACGCCGTCGAGACCCTGCCCGGCCCGCCCACCGAGGTGCTCGTCTCCCACCAGCCCATGGGCGTGGTGACCATCATCGTCCCGTTCAACTGGCCCATCGCCATCCTCGGTGCCTCGCTGCCCTACGCCCTGATGGCAGGGAACACCGTGGTGGTCAAGCCGCCGCCCTCCTGCCCGCTGGCCACCACCCGCGCCGTGCAGCGCATGGCCGAGCGGTTGCCGGCCGGGGTGCTCAACGTGGTCACCGGCGAGGACGCCGAGATCGGCGAGGCCCTGGTCTCCAACGAGGACGTGGCCAAGGTCTGTTTCACCGGCTCCGTGCGCGGCGGCAAGCGCATCATGGCCATGGCCGCCGAGTCCCTGACCAACGTCACCCTGGAGCTGGGCGGAAACGACGGGGTGCTGATCCTGCCCGACGCCGAGTTCACCGAGCAGGGCCTGGACCTGCTGTTCATGGGGATCTTCGGCACCACCGGCCAGGTGTGCATGAACGCCAAGCGCATCTACGTCCACTCCTCCAAGCGGGACGAGCTGGTCGCCGAGCTCACCCGGCGCCTGGAGCAGGTGCAGATCGGCCCGGCCTCGGACCCGGCCACCACCATGGGACCGTTCCACCAGAAGGCCCAGCTGGAGTTCGTCACCGAGCTGGTCCAGGAGGCCAAGGACTCCGGCGCCGACGTCCGGGAGTTCGGGCGGTTGCCCGAGGGCGACTGGGCCGAGGGCAACTTCATGCGCCCCTCGCTCGTCCTGGACCCGGACCCGTCCCTGCGCGTGGTCACCGAGGAGCAGTTCGGCCCGACCATCCCGATCATCACCTTCGAGGACGTCGAGGACGGCATCCGGATGGTCAACGACACGCAGTACGGCCTGTGCAACTCCGTGTGGACCTCGGATGAGCAGACCGCCCGCGAGGTGGGGTCCCGGCTGCAGGCCGGTTACGTCTTCCACAACACCCACGGACCGGCCCTGCTGGACCAGCGTGCCCCCTTCGGCGGCATCAAGCAGTCCGGCATCGGCCGCGAGATGGGCACCATCGGGCTGCGGAACTTCCAGGAACCGCACGCCCTCGGGCTCCTCAAGGCCGGCGGGCCGGCACCGGACGCGGAGGAGGCCCCGCCGGCCGCCTGAGGTGTCAGGAGGGCCGGGAGTCTTCGCGTAACTTGGCCTGTTGTGACCCAACCCCTTCCGCACTCCGCGCCGCAGCCCGCCCCGGAGGACCACGACGCCGGCCCGCGCCCCACCCGGCCGCCGGCCGGCGTCGCCCTGGCCTCCTTCACCTCCAGCTTCGACCGCTTCGCGGTCTCCCCGCTGCTGGTGGTGCTCGCTATCGACCTGGGTGCCACCCTCGCCCAAGCCCTGGCGGTGGCCGGCGTCTACTTCCTGGCCTACGGGTTCACGCAACCGGCGTGGGGCACCCTGTCCGACCGGTTCGGCCGGATGCGGTTGATGCGCGTGGCGCTGCTCGGCGCGACGGTCACCGGAATCCTGTCCGCCCTGGCTCCGAACCTCGCCCTGCTCATCGTGGCCCGCGCCCTGACCGGGGCCTTCTTCGGCGGGATCATCCCCACCGCCATCACGTACATCGGGGACACCGTCCCCGGCCCGCACCGGCACGGCGCACTGGCGGACAACATGTCCGCGGTCGCCATCGGTACCGCACTGGCCACCGCGGCGGCGGGTTTCATCGGCGAGACCGTGGGCTGGCGGCTGATGTTCGCCATCCCGCCCGCACTGGCGCTGCTCTGCCTGCTGGCCCTGCGCGGCCGGCCCGACCCCGGGCTCGCGGAACCCACCGGGCTGTGGCGCGCGATCACCATGGCGCTGTCCGACCGGTGGATGCTGCTGATCATGGTCCTGGTGTTCGCCGAGGGCGCCGTGGTGCTCGGCATCCTCACTCTGCTCGCCCCCGCCCTGCAGGACCAGGGCCTCGACGCGACCACCGCCGGACTGGCCGTGGCCACCTACGGGTTGTCCACTCTGGTCTCGAGCCGTCTCGTCCGCCCGCTGGCCCGGCGACTGTCCCGACCGGCGATCATGGCCCTCGGTGGGGCGGGGCTGGTGGCCGGGTATGCCGCCGTCGCCGTCCATGTCTCGGTGGGCACCGTGGTGGCCGCCGCGCTGCTGCTCGGCTGGACGTGGGCGCTGCTGCACACCTCCCTGCAGGCCTGGGCCACCGAGGTGCTGCCCGCGCTGCGCGGCACCGCCGTCGCGCTGTTCGCCGCCTCCCTGTTCGCCGGCAGCGCCGTGGGCACCCTGGCGGCCGGCCCCTTCGCCGACGCCGGCCAGTGGTCCGGGCTATTCGGCGTTACCGCGGCGGTGGCTGTCGTGCTCGTCGTGGCCGCCGTGGCCGGGCGGCGAGCGCACCTGCGCTCGTACTGAGGCCTTCCGGCCCGTCCGCCGCGATCGGTACGCTCCTGGGACGCGGAGCGCGCCTCATGAGCGCGCGGAGACGGAGGAGACCATGGCCGAGACCGCCGGGACCGCCGAGGAGGCCGCATCCCTCGAGGAGTTCCTGCAGCGGCTCGTCGAGGACGGAACGGTGCCCGGGGCCGTCCTCGTCGTCAGCCGCGCCGGCGCGTCGTGGGAGGACTCCACGGTCGTCTGCGCCGGATC
>JAPFFX010000121.1 GCA_026645375.1 Citricoccus sp. WCRC_4
TCACCCGTGCGTCGCGCCTGCCCGTACCGGTCATCGACGGCAACAGCATGATCATCACATCGGACGAGGCCTCAACCCCCCGCCCGGTTGGATGCCCGAGGGCCGTCTGCAGCCGCCAGGATCATGCCTCACTGAGCAAAGGACCCCACGCATGGCTTATAGGAATGTCCAGGAATCCCCTACACCCGATGAGTTGCGAGCCGACGATGAGTTCGCGGAAGCACCGTGTGCCGAAGAACCAACACGCGGGGAGACGAGTGAGGCAACCGTGAGTGTCTCCGGCGCAGCAGACAGAGACCTCGCTGTCCTCGATCCGGAGGAGGGGGGCGCGCTCCCCCGGCCGGACGTCGAGTGCGAGCAGATCCTCGAAGAGCTACGTCATGCCAAGACCGAGCAGGCAGTGGCGGAGCGCCGGAACCACAGGCTCGTTCTCGACAAGGTCACGTTCGGGATCACGGGCGCCATCGCCATCGCCTTCGTCATCTGGGGCTTCGTGGGACGCGACAGCCTGTCCGAGACGTCCACGGGTGCCCTCAACTGGGTCATGGAGTACACCGGATGGCTGTTCATGTTCCTGGCCTCCCTCTTCGTGGTCTTCGTCCTGTGGCTGGCCCTGGGCAAGTTCGGCGACATCCCGTTGGGCAAGGACGGCGAGAAACCCGAGTTCCGGACTGTATCCTGGATCGCCATGATGTTCGCCGCGGGCATGGGCATCGGGCTGATGTTCTACGGAGTGGCCGAACCGCTCTACCACTACATCTCCCCACCGCCCGGCACCGTGGACGGCCGGACCCCCGAAGCCATCCAGACCGCCATGGCGACCTCGATCTTCCACTGGACCCTGCACCCCTGGGCCATGTATGCGGTGGTCGGCATCGCCATGGCCTACGGCGCCTACCGCTTGGGCCGCAGGCAACTGATCTCCGTCGCCTTCACATCACTCTTCGGCGTCCGGAGGGTCGAGGGTCCCCTCGGGAAGTTCATCAACATCCTGGCCATCTTCGCCACCTTGTTCGGGACCGCCGCATCGCTGGGCCTGGGCGCCCTGCAGATTGGCAGTGGCATGACCTCCAACGGTTGGTTCGGTGACATCGGCACACCCGTGCTCGTGGTGATCGTGGCCGTCCTGACCTTGTGCTTCGTCGCTTCAGCTGTCTCCGGCATCAGCCGCGGCATTCAATGGCTCTCCAACATCAACATGGTCCTGGCCGTCGTCCTCGCCCTGATCGTCTTCGTCGCCGGACCGACCCTCTTCATCCTCAACCTGGTCCCCTCAGCGATCGGCGACTACGCCCGCGACCTGGCCGAGATGTCGTCCCGGACGGAAGCGGTCGGCGATGAGTCGCTGCGCAGCTGGATGACCAGCTGGACCATCTTCTACTGGGCGTGGTGGATCTCCTGGACGCCGTTCGTCGGACTCTTCATCGCCCGCATCAGCCGCGGGCGCACCATTCGCCAGTTCGTCACCGGTGTGCTGCTGGTGCCCAGCATCGTCAGCGTGATCTGGTTCGCCGTCTTCGGCGGCGCCGCCTTCCACGTCCAGCAGGAGGCCGACAGGGAGGATGCCCCCGGCTTGGTCACGATGGTCGATGGGACACCGTCCGTCAACTTCGACGGAGCACTCTTCGACCTCGTCAAGAACCTGGGCATGCCCGACTGGGCCACCACTGCCGTTATCGCCCTGGCCATGGTCCTGGTCGCCATCTTCTTCATCACCGGTGCCGACGCAGCCTCCATCGTGATGGGTTCGCTCAGCTCCAACGGAGCCGAACACCCCCGCCGCGGAGTGGTCATCTTCTGGGGCTGCCTCACCGGTGCCGTGGCAGCGGTGATGCTGCTGGCCGGCGGCGATGAACCCTCGGAAGCCCTGGCCGGCCTGCAACGCATCACCATCGTGGCGGCCCTGCCGTTCGTCATCGTCATGTTGTTGCTCTGCTTCGCCCTCACCAAGGACCTGCGTCGGGACCCCCTCTCCTTGAGGCGCCGCCTGGCCACATCGGTCGTGGAGCGGGCCATACGCTCTGGTGTGGAACAACACGGTGGTGCGCAGTTCGACCTCGTCACGAAGCACGACTGCGCCGAGCGGTGCTCGGACTCGGCATGCCTCGGAGGGACCCCGTCGGGGAGCATTCCCACCGTGGAGGTCCGGCGTCCGGAACCCAGGAGTAGCTAGCGGCTCTTCCTGAGCCGGAGCCCTTCCCCAGGGCAGGTGGCTGGGCCCGGTCCGGGCCCAGCCATTTGCTTCGGAACCGGGCGCCGACGCGTCGGTCCTTGAGTCCTTCCATCCCTGGTCAACCCGCCCGCCGGGCGCGAGAGCTGCCTCAGCTGTCAGAGATCATCTTCCGGCCGACCGGCGAGGATTCGATCGGCGCTGACCCGTAGGATACCGAGCGATTCCTGGATCAGCGGCGATGTGATGCTGCCCCTGCGCACCGCGGCGACAATGCGGCGCGCAGGCCTTCCCCGGCCGGTCAGGCGCAGCCGGATGACGTTCTCGGCACTGCGCAGGGGCGCCAGTCGCGGCAGCAGTCCCACGCCCAGCCCCGCACCGACGAAGGCGATCTGGGTCTCCCACTCGACGGCCTCATGGGCGATGCGCGGCGTCACTCCGACGGC
>JAPFFX010000164.1 GCA_026645375.1 Citricoccus sp. WCRC_4
CTACCCGGCGTCAGTTGCCGATCGGCGGTGGGGCCACGTCCTGGCGCGGGGCCCGGGCTGCCTCCTGCACCTGGCGCACCTCGACCTGCTCCCTCGGGATCGTCAGGATGATGGACACGAGGGCGACGCTGACCATGAAGACGTTGAACAGCAGACCGATCGCCCCGCCGAACCGCATGGCGACGTTGTCCTGGTTGCCGATGAACAGGCCCCAGGACTGGATGATCCCGGGATCCACCCCGCGCCCCGCCGCGTACAGCGTGGCGGAGATGGCCACGCCCATGGCGTTGCCCAGCGAGGAGGCCATCTTGTAGATGCCGCCGGCCGCCCCGCCCTCACTGAGCGGCACGGACGCCATGGCGGTGTCCAGGGACGGGGTCGCGTAGAAGCCCAGGCCGATGCCGAACAGGGTGAACCCGATGACGGTCAGCACCACGTACTGCTCCAGCAGCAGGAAGGTCATGGAGCACATCAGGATGCCGGCCCCGGTGATGATGGCGCCCCAGATCATCGGCTTGCGCGGGCCGAAGCGCTGCAGCAGCTTCTCACCCACGCGGATGGTCGCCAGGATGGCCGCCAGGTAGCCGATGGTCAGGGTCCCGGCCTGCAGCGCGGTCCAGCCAGAGGCCATCTGCACCAGCCCCAGCACCACGATCAGCGTGCCGGCCGCACTGTTGAGCAGGAAGTTGGACAGGACCGCCCCGGAGAAGGCCCGGTCCCGGAACAGCTGCAGGTTGATGAACGTCTGCTTCTGGCGCGTCTCGATCCGGAGGAAGGTGATGGCGGCGATCACCGTCAGGGCCACCAGGCCCAGTCCCACCGGGCTGGTCCAGCCGATGGTGGGGCCCTGGGAGATGTAGACGTTGATGGCCAGCAGGGCCACGATGAAGGTGATCATCCCGGACCAGTCGAAACCCGCGTGCGTCCTGGGTTCGGCCCGGGACTCCGGCGTGCCGCGCACCAGCAGAAGGGCGGTGACGGCCACGATGATGGACAACCAGAAGATCGAGCGCCAGCCGAGGGCGGTGAACGCCATGAACCCTCCGAACAGCGAGCACAGCCCGGAACCGCCCCAGGTGCCGATCGAGAAGAAGGACATGGCCCGCTGCCGGTCCCTGCCGTCGTAGTAGGTCTTCAGCAGGGCCAGGGCGGCCGGCATGATGCAGGCGGTGGACAGTCCCTGCAGGATCCGTCCGCCCAGGAGCAGGGACGTGGTCACCGCGCCCAGGTCCACCGGGGTCAGGGCGATGGCCAGCGAACCCAGGATGCTCAGGTAGATGCCGGTGCGCAGCAGCCTCATCCGGCCGAGCCGGTCGGCCAGCTTCCCGGCGACCACGATGAAGATCCCGGAGAACAGGGACGTGATGGACACCGCCAGGTTGGCCAGGGTGGGCGGGACCCCCAGCTCGTCCTGGATGCCCGGGATGACGTTGAGCAGCGTCTGCGCGAACAACCAGAAGGTGATGACCGACAGCACGATCCCCAGCAGGAAGCGGTCCGTGGGTTTCCAGACTGCCGCCGTCGATGCCGTGGTGGTGGACACGAGGACCTCCGTTGTCTCAGCGGACCCAGGACGTCCCCGGTGTCCTCGCCCCGCGCGCCCTGTGCGTCGAGAGGCTCAGTTGCCGATCGGCGCCGGGGCCACGTCCTTGCGCTCCGCGCGCTCGGCGGCCCTCGCCTCGGCCTCCCGTTGTGCCTCGGTCGGCACGGTCAGGATGATCGAGGCGATGGCCACCACGACCATGAACACATTGAACAACAGGCCGATCGCGCCGCCGAAGCGCAGCGCCACGTTGTCCTGGTTGCCGATGAAGAAACCCCAGGACTGGATCATGGCCGGGTCCACGGCCTGGCCGGCGACGTAGAGCGCCGCGGAGATGGCCACGCCGATCGCGTTGCCGAGCGAGGAGGCCATCTTGTAGATGCCTGAGGCCGCCCCGACCTGGTTGTCCGGCACGTTGGACAGCGCCGCGTCCGTGGACGGGGTGGCGTAGAAGCCCAGGCCGATGCCGAACAGGGTGAACCCGATGACCGTCAGGACGATGTACTGCTCGATGAGCAGGAAGGTCATGGAGCACATCAGGATGCCGACGCCGGTGATCATGCTGCCCCAGAGCATCGGCTTGCGGGGGCCGAAGCGCTGCAGCAGCTTCTCGCCCACGCGGATGGTCGCCAGGATGGCCACCAGGTAGCCGATGGTCAGCAGGCCGGACTCCAGGGCGCTCATGCCGGCGGCGACCTGCACCAGGCCGAGGGCCACGATCAGCGTGCCGGCGGCCCCGTTGAGCAGGAAGTTCGAGAGCGTGGCGCCGGTGAAGGTGCCGTTCCTGAACAGGTTCAGGTCGATGAACGGGGCGCCCTGGTGCACCTCGATCTGGAGGAACACCAGTCCGGAGACGACGGCCGCCACGACCAGCGCGACGCCGGTGAGGCTCAGCCAGCCGATGTTCGGCCCCTGGGAGATGTAGACGTTGATGGCCACCAGCGTGATGATGAACGCGATCAGCCCACCCCAGTCGAAGCGGCGGTAGCCACCCTCCGGGGCCTGGGCCTTGGACTCCGGGGTGCCGCGCAGCAGCAGCAGTGAGGCGAAGGAGACGATGATCGACAGCACGAAGATCGAACGCCAGCCCAGCGCGGTGGTGGCCATGAAACCGCCGAACAGCGAGCACAGCCCGGAGCCGCCCCAGGAGCCGATCGACCAGAACGACAGCGCCCGCTGGCGGTCCTTGCCCTCGTAGAACTGCTTGATCAGGGCCATCGAGGACGGCATGATGCACGCCGCGGACAACCCCTGGACCACTCGCCCGCCCAGCAGCAGGGCGGAGGTCAGGCCGCCGGCGTCCTCGGGGGTGAGCACGATCAGCAGGGAGCCGAGGATGCCCAGCCAGATGCCGACGAGCAGGATCCTGGTCCGGCCGATCCGGTCGGCCAGGCTGCCGGCCACCACGATGAAGATCCCGGAGAACAGGGAGGTGATGGACACCGCCAGGTTGGCGATGGTGGCCTCGATGCCCAACGCGTCCCGGATGCCCGGGATGACGTTCAGCAGGGTCTGGGCGAACAGCCAGAACGTGACGACGGCCAGGACGATGCCCGTCAGCCAGCGGTCGTTCGGCGTCCAGGCCGTGGTGGTGGGTGTGGCGGACGTGACGGACATGCGAGAACTCCCTCGTCTGGAATGTCTCCGTGGTGTGGCGGTGCCGCTAGGCGGACAGGTCCCGTGGGGCCAGGTAGGCCAGGGCCGCGACCGCCTGGGCGCGGGTGCCGATCGCCAGGGTCGGGTCGATGGCCGGGGCGAAGAAGGGCGAGTGGTTGGCGGGGATGTCCGAGGAGACGGTGCCCGCTTCCACGGCGGCGCGGTACTTCTCGGGCGGCACGGAGCCCACGAACCAATAGGCGTAGGGAACGCCGAAGGCGTCCGGGATACGGCTGAAGTCCTCGGACGCGGTGTAGGGCTTGGTGTCGAACACGGCCTCCGCCCCGAAGTGCTCGGTCAGTGCGGCGGTCACCGTCGCATGGGTGCCGGCGTCGTTGGAGGTCAGCGGGAACTGGTCGTAGTACTCGAACTCGGGTTCCCGGGGCGAGCCGGCCGCGGCGCACTCGCCGCGCACGATCCGCTCGATCGCGGCCATGATCCTCTCGCGCAGCGCGGTGTCGTACGTGCGCAGGTTCAGCAACAGCTCGCCGCGGTCCGGGATGATGTTGGACTTCGACCCCGCGTTGGACGCCCCCACGGTCACCACGGCGAACTGCCCGGGCTGGGTCTCGCGGGAGACGATGGTCTGCAGGCGCAGCACGATCGAGGCGCACAGGACCACCGGGTCCACGGCGTTGTGCGGCATGGACCCATGGGCTCCCCGGCCGAACACCGTGATCCTGAGGGAGTCCCCCGCCGAAAGCACCGGTCCCTGGGCGGTGCCGATCGTCCCCGCCGCGAAGGGCATGACGTGCTGGGAGAGTGCCACGTCCGGCCGGGGCAGCTTGTCCACCAGTCCGTCGTCCAGCATGGCCTGCGCACCGGCGGCGTTCTCCTCGGCCGGCTGGAAGAGGGCGATGTAGGTGCCGGACCAGGCCTCGCGGTTCTCACCGAGCAGCCTGAGCGCGCCGAGCAACGCGACGATGTGCATGTCGTGTCCGCAGGCGTGCATCACCCCGTCCACGGTGGAGGAGTACTCGAGCCCGGTGTCCTCGGTGACCGGCAGGGCGTCGATGTCGGCGCGGGACAGGACGGTGGGTCCGGCCCCGTTCTCCAGCACGCCCACGACGCCGGTCCCGCCGATCCGCTGCGCGGCCACTCCCAGCCCGGCCAGCTCGGCCTCGATGCGCTCCGCGGTCCGGTGCTCCTGGAGGCTCAGCTCGGGGTGTCGATGCAGGTCCTGGTACAGCTGACGCTGCCACTGGAGCTGGCCGTCGAGCTCGTCCAGGAAGGGGAACGCGGGCATCGTTGCTCCTCGGTCAGTGCGGTCTCACGTCGCGGTGACGAGGGGGAACCGACCCCTGACACCGGGAAGTTCGCTACGGGACCAACATAGGGCTCCGCGCGAGTGTCCGTCTATGACGTGCGTCGCCCGTCGATGTCTCTTTCGTCTCAGGCGGCACCGCCCCCACTGAGGGAGAGCCGGAGGCCGGGAAGCGGCGGCGGCCGGCACCACACGGGGCGAGGCCCGGGGGAGGGACGACGAAGGCCCGGTGCGGAGGACGTCCTCCGCACCGGGCCTTCACTGGGGGTGAGTAACGGGGCTTGAACCCGCGACCTTCTGGACCACAACCAGACGCTCTACCAGCTGAGCTATACCCACCATGCCTGGCCGGTGGAACCGACCGTGACAGCGCGTTCCATAATACACGCTTTCCGGGGTGCTCGGTGCACCGGTGGATCAGGGCCGGACCGTGTCCAGTCCGGCGGCGATCTTCTGGGCGGTCCTGGAGTCCGGGCCCGGGGCCGGGACCATGATGGCGGACCGGTAGTAGCGCAGTTCGTTGATGGAGTCCACGATGTCCCCGAGGGCGCGGTGGCCGCCGGTCTTGGCCGGGGCCTGGAAGTAGGCCTTGGGGTACCAGCGGCGGGCGAGCTCCTTGATCGTGGACACGTCCACGATCCGGTAGTGCAGGTGGTCCGTGATCGCCGGCAGGTCGCGCGTGAGGAACAGCTTGTCCTGGCCCACAGAGTTCCCGGCCAGCACCGCCTTGCCCGGGTCCGGGCAGTGCTCGGTGATGTACGCCAGGCAGGCCTCGGACGCCTCGGCGAGGGAGACACCACCGGGAAGCCTTTCCAGCAGCCCCGAGGAGGTGTGCATGTCCCGCACGAACGGGACCATCTGGTCCAGGGCCTCCTGCGGGGGCCGGATGACGATGTCCACGCCCTCGCCGAGCACGTTGAGCTCGGGGTCGGTCACCAGGACGGCGATCTCCACCAGGGCGTCCGCCACCGGATCCAGTCCGGTCATCTCACAATCGATCCACACGAGGTTCTCTGCTGTTGCTGCCACGCGTCCCACAGTAGCCCCACGGCCGGTGGTAGTTTGTGGAGGGCCCTGCAGACGGCCCGCCCAGCACGGAAGGACGCCGCCCCGATGAGCGTGCCCAGCACCGGGACGCCCCCGGCCCCGGCCCGATGGACCGGCATCGTGTGGATCCCGGCGGTCATCGGCCTCGTCGGCTCGCTGGCCGTCATGGCCGGTTCGCTGTCCGTCGGCTGGCTCGCCTCCGCCTCTCCGGTCAACCGCTGGGGATGGCTCATCCCGTGGCGGACCACCGAGTCCGGGGTCATCACCGGGACCGTGGTCATGACAGTCGGCTGCTGGCTGATGTTCTGGGCCTGGCTGAGACTGGGCAAGGTGTTGCGGCCGTTCGGCCCGGGCGCCCTGCGCATCGTCAACCTGTCCACGGCGCTCTGGACGTTGCCGCTGCTGGCCTGCCTGCCGATCTTCTCCCGGGACATCTTCGCCTACATCGGCCAGGGCCGGCTCATGCTGGCCGGCCGGGACCCCTACGAGGACGGCATCTCCACCCTCTCGAACTGGTTCCAGCTCGGCGCGGACACCACCTGGGCGGAGACGGACACCCCCTATGGGCCGGTGTTCCTGTGGATCGAGCAATTCGTCATGGCGGTCACCGGCCCCGAAGACCCGGACGCCGCGATCTTCCTGTTCCGCCTGGTCGCCGTGGCCGGCGTCGTGCTCATCATGGTCTACGTGCCCCGCCTCGCCCGGCTCCTGGGCACCAACGCCGCGCGGGCCCAGTGGATCACCGTGGCCAACCCGCTGTTCCTGATCAGCTTCGTGGCCTCGGGCCACAACGACGCCCTGATGGTCGGTCTGGCCCTGGCCGGTGTCTGGTACGCGGCCACGGGCCGGGGACTGCTCGGCGTGCTGTTCGTGACCGCCTCCCTGGGCATCAAGCCGATCACCATGGTGCTGCTGCCGTTCATCGGGCTGCTGTGGGCCGGCCGCGGCGCCAGCTGGGCCCGCCGGTTCGGCTACTGGTTCCTCACGGCCGGGATCGCCGGGGCCCTGATGGTGGTGGTCGGCTGGTTCAGCGGCTTCGGCTTCGGCTGGCTGGGCGTGATGCTGGAGACCGGCACCGGCTCCGTCCCGTGGTCGCCCATCGGCATCATGGCCGAGGCCACCCGGGTGGTCCTGGGCTCGCTGGGCATCCCCGATCAGTGGGTCCTGGACGCGTTCAAGACCGGTGGTCGGCTGCTGTCCATCCTGCTCGTCGTCTGGCTGATGTTCCGTGGCCGGCACGAGCACCTGATGCAGCGCATGACCTGGGCCTTCACCGCCCTGGTGGTGCTCTCGCCGATCATCCAGCCCTGGTACCTGCTCTGGCTGCTGCCGTTCTTCGCGGTGCTCGGCATCCGCAGCGACTGGCAGCTGAAGTGGGTCGTCTTCACGGTCGCCTTCTTCGTGGCGTTCGGGGCCGCCGACCAGCTTTTCGTCTGGCAGTTCCTGGGGATCGAGGACCAGCTCAAGCACCTGGCCACCCTGCTGTCCTGGGGCTGCATGGTGTGGATCCTGTTGCTCGACCCGTGGACGAGCTCGGTGATGAAGGAGGAGTGGCACCTGCGTCCGGCCGCGCGCGCCTTCCTGGCCCGGCTGCGGGGCCGCAGGCCGTCCGCGCCGTCACCGCAGGAGTCCCGGCGGACGGGATCGACCGCTTCGTGAACTCCGCCCACCACCCCCCGGGCCTCCCCGCGCGCCCGGCGTCGCTGGACCGGCTGCGACGCCGGCTCGGAACGCTCCGGGCCACGCGCTGGCTGATCGGCGGGGCCGACGAGGACACCACCCTCTCGCTGCGGCAGGGCCTGATCGGGTCCGTCATGATCATGGTCGGCTCCTGGGGCGTGGGCTGGCTGGCCAGCACGCCCACCTCCCTGTTCGCCCGGACCACGATCCTCAACCCGCTGCGGGTCGAACCGGTCGGAGTGATCACCTGCGCCGTGCTGCTGGTGCTGGGCTCACTGCTGCTGGTGCGGGCCTGGCTGCGGCTGGGCCAGCGGCTCGACGGGCGGTGGACCGGATCCCGGGACGTGGTGGTGCGCGCGACCTGGCTGTGGGCCGCGCCCCTGATGCTGGCCTTCCCGGTGTTCTCTCGCGACGTCTACTCCTACCTCGGCCAGGGCCGGCTGCTGCACGCCGGGCTGAACCCGTACGAGGACTGGATCTCAGAGCTGCCCGGCTGGTTCATGCAGGGAGCGGACTCCATCTGGGCCGAGTCACCCTCGCCCTACGGCCCGCTCTTCCTGCTGATCGCCCGTGCGGTCTGGTTCCTCACCGGGGGCAGCCCCGAGCCGGCCTTCCTGCTGTTCCGCGGGATCTCCGTGCTCGGTCTGGGCCTGTGCCTGTGGGCGGTGCCCCGGCTGGCCCGGCGCTTCGGCACCCCACCCGGCTGGGCCACGTGGGTCTCGATCGCCAATCCGCTGTTCGCGCTCTACATGATCGCCGGCATCCACAACGACGCCCTGATGGTCGGCCTGCTGCTGTGCGGCTTCGTCCTGCTCGGCCCGGACTCCTCCCGGACCCGCAATCTCGGCGGACTGGTGCTGGTCTCGCTGTCCATCGCGATCAAGCCGCTCACGCTGATCGCGCTGCCCTTCGCCGGGCTGCTCCTGCTGCGCGGTGGCCACCAGTCGGGGGTGGACCGGACCGTGTCAGCCGGCCCCGCCTCCGGGCCGGCCGGTTCCCCCGGGGCCGGCGGCCCGGAGCCCGACGGCGACGCCGGCGACCGGGCGGGTACGCCCGGCTGGCGGGAGCGGGTCCGGGCCTGGGCCGGATGCCTGGCCGTGACCGCGGTGGTGCTGGCCGCCGTGGGGGGGCTGACCGGGCTGTGGTTCGGCTGGGTGCCGGCCATGCTCACCTCCGGGGGTGCGGCGTTCCCCTATGCCCCGTTCGGTCTGCTCGGACTCGGGATCGGCTGGCTGGTGGACTCGGTGACGGGCGTCGACGCGCGGGCCGCGGCCGATGCCGTCTATGCCGCTGGGAAGGTGCTGGCCATGGGGCTGACCGCCTGGCTGGCCCTGACCCGGCGTCCCGTCAACCCCGTGCTGTCCACCGGCCTGACGCTGACGGCGGCCGTGCTCCTGGCCCCGATCATCCAGCCCTGGTACCTGCTGTGGGTGCTGCCGATGTTCGCGGTGGTCCGCCGCTGGCGGGGCTGGCCGCTCTGGATGCTGTACCTGGTCGTCATGGTGCTGGTGGCGATCGGGGTGGTGGACCAGTTGTCCGTGGCCCAGTGGATCTCCCTGCTGTGGGTGCGGATCATCACCGGGGCCGTGGGTGCGGCCTACATGGTGTTCATCGTGTTCCTGGACCCGAAGACGTCCACCCTGTTCCCGTTCACCGGCCGCCGGCGGGGCCGCCCGTCGGACCCTGACCGGTCCGGGGCGTCGATCAGCGCGCCCGTCAACGCCCCGGACGGGGCTCCACGCAGTGCCGCGAACCCATCCGCAGGGCCCCGCCGAGCCGGTGCGGCCCCGAGAACTCCCAGGAGACCTGAGTGAGCCAGACCCGACCCGTGCAGCCCGACCGTGGTGGAGACCGGCCGCCGTCCCGCACCCCGGCGTTCTCGGGCAATCCCGCCGCCCTCGCCGACGGGCCGGACCGGCGCGTGCTGGTGGTGCTGGTCGTCGCCACGCTGCTGGCCGGCGTCGTGGCACTGTTGTCCAAGCAGTGGTGCCGGATCAACGGCTGGGAGGCCCCCGGGGTGCACATCCACATGTGCTACTCGGACTTCGGCCAGCTGTTCCCGACCCGCGGCCTGGCGGAGGGGTACTTCCCGTTCTACACGCCGCTGCCGGAGGACCAGTGGATGGAGTACCCCGCGCTGCTGGCCGTGGTGGCCGGGGTGACCTCGTGGCTCGTGCCGGCGCAGGGGACGCTGCTGGAACGGACCGTCACCTACTTCGACGTCAACGCCGTGGGCGCCCTGCTGTGCTGGCTCGTGGTGGTCATCGCGACGGCCTACACCGCGCGCGGCCGGTCCAAGGACGCCCTGATGGTGGCCGTGGCGCCCGGGATCATCCTCACCTCGTTCCTGAACTGGGACCTGTGGGCCGTCATGCTCGCGGCCCTCGGACTGTGGCTGTGGTCCCGGAACCACCCTGTGCTGGCGGGTGTGGTGCTCGGGCTGGGGGCGGCGATGAAGCTGTACCCGCTGTTCTTCTTCGGCGCCATCCTGGTGCTGTGCTGGCGGACCGGACGGCTCCGGGTGT
>JAPFFX010000326.1 GCA_026645375.1 Citricoccus sp. WCRC_4
GACGGCTCCCCCGGGCGTCCCGGTGCGGGCGGCACGTGGGTCACGCGGTCGCTCCCGGGGCCCGGCCGGCGTCGTACCCCTCGGCGGAGGGCAGCCGGTCGCGCACCAGCATCCGCAGGGAGGCCACGCGGCCGCCGCGGTGCCCGGCGATCCGGGCCCACTCCTCCGGGGAGGCGTTGTTCGGCAGGTCCTCCTGCTCGGCGAACTCCTCCTGGACGGCCCGCAGGAGGTGGGCGGTGGTCAGGCCCTTGGCGGCCTCGTCGCGACCGGCGGCGAGGTAGTCCTTGATGGCGTGCTTCTTGGCACGGTCCACGATCGAGGAGATCACGGCCCCGGAGGCGAAGTCGCCGAAGTGCAGGGTGCGGGTGCTGCCGTCCACGTACGTGACCTCCACGTACTCGGTCTCCGGTCCGCGGCTGTAGAGGTGCGCGGTGACGGCGGCGATCATGGCGTCGACGGCGGCCTGGCGTCCCCCGGTGCGCTGGAGCTCGCTGGCGTGCAGGGGCAGCCGGGTGGTGAGGTACTTCCCGAAGATGTCCGCGGCGCCGGTGGCGTCGGGCCGGGAGACATGGATCTTCACGTCCAGCCGACCGGGCCGCAGGATCGCCGGGTCCAGCATGTCCTCGCGGTTGGAGGCACCGATGACGATCACGTTGTCGAGGCGTTCGACGCCGTCGATCTCGGCCAGCAGCTGGGGGACGATGGTGGTCTCCACGTCCGAGGAGATCCCCGAGCCGCGGGTGCGGAACAGGGACTCCATCTCGTCGAAGAACACCACCACCGGGTAGCCGTCGGAGGCCTTCTCCCGGGCGCGGGCGAAGATGGTGCGGATGTGCCGTTCGGTCTCGCCGACGTACTTGTTCAGCAGCTCGGGACCCTTGATGTTGAGGAAGTAGGATCGCGCCTCCTCCGTGGACCGCGCGGCCAGCGAGGAGGCCACGGCCTTGGCGATCAGGGTCTTGCCGGTGCCGGGCGGGCCGTAGAGCAGGATGCCCTTGGGCGCCTTGAGGCCGTGTTCGCGGTACAGGCCCGGGTGCAGGAAGGGCAGCTCGATCGAGTCGCGGATCTGTTCGATCTGCTCGCCGAGTCCGCCGATGTCCTCGTAGCTGACGTCGGGCACCTCCTCCAGCACCACGTCCTGGACCTCGGTGAGCGGGACCAGGTCCAGGGCATAGCCGGTGCGCGCGTCCAGGGTGACCGCGTCACCGACCCGGACCCGCTGGGCGACCAGCCGTTCGGCCCGGCGGACCACGCGTTCCTCGTCGCCGCGGCCGACGACCACCAGCAGGCCCTCGTCCAGGGTCTCCTTGACCCGCACGAGTTCGCCGGTGCGCTCCCCCTCCACGACGGCCACGATCACCAGGGAGTCGTTGAGCAGCACGTCGCAGCCCTGGGTGATCCTGGCCTCGTCCAGCAGGGGCGAGACCGCCACCCGGATGCGGCGGCCGTTGTGCAGCACGTCCACCCCGCCCTGGACCGTCGCGGCGATCTCGACGCCCTCGACGGCCTCGCGGGCCGGGTGCAGCTGCAGGACGGTCGCGAAGCTGAACGGGGCCTCCCCGTCCATCTCCAGGGCCTTCTTCAGCACGGTGATCTCGTCACGGGTGGTCTCCAGCAGGTCGACCATGCGGCGGTTGTTCCGCGAGGCCGTCTCGAGCTGGTACTCCAGCGTCCGGTTCTTCTCCACCAGGGTGGCCGTGCGGCGCTTGGCCGCGTCCAGCTGGCTGGCCAGGGCGGGGTCCACCGCGCTCTCGGCGCCGGTGCCGGGCAGGGAATCGCTCACGAGTGCCTTTCCGGTCGAGGGGCTTGGCGGATGCCCCGTCGGCCTTGCCCGTCCATCCTAGGCGCGAGGGGCGGGGCTCGTCCCTCAGAGGTCCTCGAGGTGGCGCAGCGCCCCGCGCTGTTCCATGGAGGCGGCCTCCTTGGCGGCCTTGCGGGCCTTCTTGTCCGTCACCGGTCGCTCCCCCAGGGCCTGCGGGGTCCAGCGGGACTCGTCAGCCGGCTGCCACGCCTCGATGTCCTCGGCGGAGAACTCGGAGACCTTGGACCGCTTCTTCAGCTGCAGGGCCTCCTCGCCCGAGGCCAGCCGCCGGCAGGTGATCAGGAACCCGGTGTGGGCCACCATCCGGTGGTCGGGGCGCACGGCCAGGCCGTCCAGGTGCCAGCCGCGCACCATCGTCTCGGAGGCCTCCGTCTGGGTGAACCGGCCGTCGGCCCGGATGGCCTCGGCGACCCGGGACAGCTGGGTGGCGGTGGCCACGTAGTTGAGCCACACCCCGCCGGGGGTCAGCACGGTGGCCACTGCGTCCAGGCACTCCCATGGGGCCAGCATGTCCAGCACCACGCGGTCCACGCTGCCCGGGGCGTGCACGCGCGTCATCTCCTCCTGGGCATCGCCCAGGTGGATCTGCCACGCCGGGTGCTCGCCGCCGAAGAACGTCTGGACGTTGGCCCGGGCCACGTCCGCGAACTCGGGGCGCCGTTCGTAGGAGTGCAGTTCGCCGAGGTCACCGACGGCCCGCAGCAGGGAGATCGACAGCCCGCCCGAACCGACGCCCGCCTCCACCACACGGGCACCGGGGAAGATGTCGGCCATCTGCACGATCTGGCCGGCATCCTTGGGGTAGACCACGGTCGCCCCGCGGGGCATGGACAGCACGAAGTCGCTCAGCAGCGGCCGCAGCACCTGGTAGTCGTGGCCCGCGGAGTTCTGCACCACGACCCCGTCGGGGCCACCGAGCAGGTCGTCGTGGCGCAGCACCCCCTGATAGCTGTGGAACTGGCCGCCGGGGGTGAGCGTGATGGTGTTCAGCCGTCCCTTGGCGTCCTTGAGCTGGACCCGCTGTCCGGGCCGGAGCGGGCCGCGGCGCTCGGAGGCGCCGACCGGGCCGGGCCGGGCGGTGGACGGGCTGGTGGAGTCGGTCATGCGTTGCGGGTCTTCCTGGTGGGGTGGGTGGCTGGGGTTTCAGCGTGTGCGGCCCGTGGTCAGCCACTCGACGACGTCGGGCTGGCGCAGGACACCGCACACCGTGCCGTCGGGAGCCAGTACAGCGTATTCGGCCCCGTCCACCGCGGCGAGCCGGTCCACGAGGGGACGGCCGGCGTCGGTGGCCTGGACGACCGCCCCCGGCGACAGGGCCCGGGCCACGGCGGCGGCGGGCACGACGGTCGCCTCGGTGTCCGGGACGGAGGCCAGGGCCGCCTCGTCGACGACGGCCTCCGGCACTCCCGTGGGCGAGATGAGGACCGCGCGGGCACCGGCCGGACGGTCCAGGACCTGCGCCACGGTGATGGTGGCCGGCAGGCCGACGGCCGGGTGCATGAGCTGGGCCGCGGTCAGGGTGGGCACCCGCAGTCTCAGGTGCGCCCCGCGGATCGCCTCCGTGGCACCGGTCCACAGGAAGTAGCCGACCATCACGAGGATGACGATCAGGGGGATGTCCGCCTGCCTGCCCTGCAGCAACGGCACCACCACGACGGCGACCACCAGGGCCACCACGATGACCCGGCCGGCCCAGCCGGCGGCGATGGTGCCGCGGTCCTGGTCGCCGGTGAACGCCCACACGGTGGACTCGACGATGCGCCCGCCGTCCAGCGGCAGCCCCGGCAGGGCGTTGAAGATCGCCACCAGCCAGTTGGCGTAGGTGAAGATGCCCAGCAGCAGGCTCCCGACGCCGTCCGGCTGCCACGTGGCCATCAGGAGCTGGCCGGCCAGGGCCAGGACCACGTTGGCCGCCGGTCCGGCCAGGGCCGTCACGAGGGACTTGCCCGGGCTGGCCTGGAAGGCCCCGAACTGGGTGTGCCCGCCCCACAGGTTCAGCACGATCTCCGTGGTGGGCCAGCGGAACAGGCGGGCACTGCCGGCGTGGGCGAGCTCGTGCGCCAGGACGGAGAGCAGCAGCAGCACGGCGTAGAGGAACGCGATCCCGTAGGCGCCCCAGCCGAGCTCGGGGAACAACCGGGCGACCTGCGGACCGAACAACAGCACGACGAACAGGGCGATGAGCGACCAGCTCCAGGACAGGTAGACCGGGACACCGAGGAGTCGTCCCAGCCGGAGCATGCCGCTGCGCTGCGGAGCGGTGTCCGCAGCGGCGGCCCGGGCGGGCCCGGTCACGGGGCGCTTCCGTGCCGGCCGCCGGCCACGGGTGCCAGGGACCGGTCCGGCTTTCCGGCCAGCCTGCGGCCCACGTGCCCCAGGTCCGCCGGGAGGCGTCCGGCCAGCGAGGTCCAGTGCTCCCACCGGGGATCGGCCGGCAAGGGCATCACGTGCGGCACGGCCACGACCGGCAACCCCGCCGCGGCGGCGGACTCCAGGCCCGGCAACGAGTCCTCGATCGCCACGCACCGCGGGCGCCGCAGCCCGGCCACCCGGCGGGCCATGACGTCGAAGGCCGTGGCGTACGGCTCCGGGTGGGGCTTGCCGTGCAGCACCATGTCCCCGGTGACCAGGAACTCGAAGGACCCCGCGGGCATGGCCGCGGCGACGACGCCGGCCAGCGGTGCATGCGACATGGTCACCAGGGCGCTGGGCACGCCCGCTGCGCGCAGTGCCGCGAGCAGCTCGCGGGCGCCCGGCCGCCAGGGGACGGAGCGGTTGATGCCGTCGATGACATCGCCCATGGTGTGGCCGATGATCTCCTCCACGCCGAGGCGCACCCCGGCCTGCTGCAGCAATCGGGCGCCGTGGTCGAGGGCCTGGCCCACCAGAGACTGCGCGAGGGCGTCCGTCCAGGTGCCGCCGGCCTCCTCCACGAGGCGCCGCTGGCTCTCGTTCCACAGGGGCTCGGTGTCCACGATGGTCCCGTCCATGTCCCAGAAGACGGCGGCGGGCATCTCGTCTGGAAGGCACCGGCCTGCGGCCTCATCAGGGGTGGACATGGGCTCCAGTCTAGGGGGCGCACGGCAACGGGCCGGCAGGCTGACGTCTGGCACGGCCCTGATGCACGGGTCTAGGGTGGCAGTCATGGCGCAGGACGAGAAGAAGGACGACAGGAACCACCCCCGCGGGCTCCCGGACCACCTGGCCGCGTCCGTCTCCGGGCGCCGGCCGGTGATCCTCGTCGCCGCCTTCGAGGGCTGGAACGATGCCGGCGAGGCCGCGACCGACGCGGTCGAGCTGTTGCGGCGCCAGCTCGGTGCCTCGTCCGCCGGCTCCCTGACCGACGGGGACTACTACGACTACCAGTTCACCCGTCCCACCGTGGTGCGCGACGCCGACGGCCTCGGCACGCTGTCCTGGCCGCAGACCCGCATGTACCGGGCCACGACCGCACCGGACGGCGTCGACCTGCTGCTGGTCAGCGGGGCCGAGCCCAGTTACCGCTGGCAGGCGTTCACCGCGGAATTGCTCACCCACGCGGCCGAGCAGAACGTGGACGCGGTGGTGATGCTCGGGGCGCTGCTGGCGGACGTTCCCCACACCCGACCGCTGCCCGCCTCGCCGTCCAGCGCCGATCCCGAACTACGCGAACTGCTCGGCGCCCGGCGCCCCACGTACGAGGGCCCCACCGGGATCGTCGGGGTCATCACGGACACCGCCGCGCGGGCGGGCCTGCCGACGGTCTCCGTGTGGGCGACCGTGCCGCACTACGTGTCCCAGGCTCCCTCGCCGAAGGCCGAACTGGCACTGCTGCGCCGGCTGGAGGACATCCTCCAGCTCACCATCGACCTCAAGCCGCTCGCCGAGGACGCCCAGGCCTGGGAACGCGGTGTCAACGAGCTGGCCGGCGAGGACCCGGACGTGGCCGCCTACGTGGAACAGCTCGAACGGGCGCGTGACACCGAGGACCTCCCGGAGGCCACGGGCGAGGCGATCGCCCGGGAGTTCGAGCGCTACCTGCGGCGGCGGCGCCGGGACTGATCCCCCCGGAGGGCTGGCGGGTCGGCAGCCACCGGCGGTAGGGTTCCGGCGAGGACCGGAACACGCCATCGGAATCCTCCCGGTCACGGGTCCGATCCTCGCGCAGGCCGGTGTCGATGCCGTCTCAGGGGCAGTCGTCCAGGTGCATCGACGAGAAGGGCTCACCATTGACCGCAGTGTGCTGACGCGCTGCCGGTTCTCGAGGCGGAACACCTCTCCAGACCGAGAACCATTCCCCCGCTGACCCGGGACCTCGGCCTCACCCCGTCCCGTCACCGGCATCTCCCGGGCCTCCATCCCTGCCTTGGCCCCACCCTGCGGCCACACCCGCGGCGGACCAGGGCACATCCGGCGACCCGCGGTCGTCAAGGAGTTGCATGACAGTGAAGACCTCAACGGCACGACGGACGATCCTCGGCGTCACGGCGCTCGTCAGCGCGGTGGTCCTGACGACCGGCAGCGGACTGGCGGCCCCGCCCGCGGATACGGACAGGCCCTGGATGGACACTCAGCGCACGGCCCAGGAACGCACGGAGGCGTTGCTGGACGCGATGACGCTGGACCAGAAGATCCAGCAGATCGCCGTCTCGCGCTTCAACGAGAACGACACGGGCGATCCGGTGGTCATCGACCGGAGCGGGAACAATGCCTACCAGAGCGGCGTCTTCCCACCGCAGGGCACGCTGCCGGGCTGCGCATGGCAGGACACGGGGCGGCAGATCCGCGGCATCGACGAGCTGGGGATCCCCACCGTCCGGATGACCAATGGCGGCACGGGCGTCAAGGGCGGCTCGTGTGGCAACGACCCGCAGGCCACGGGCCTGCCCTCCACCCTCGCCCTGGCGGCGACCTTCGACCGCGGCCTCAACCTCGAGGCCGGGCGCATCCTGGGCGAGGAGACCAAGGCGTTCGCCCACCAGGTCATGCTCGGACCCGGGATGAACCTGGTACGCCATCCCTACGGTGGCCGGAACTACGAGTACTTCAGCGAGGACCCCTACCTCACGGGGGTCCTCGCGACCGAACAGGTGAAGGGCATCCAGGGCGAGGGCATCCAGGCCCAGGTGAAGCACCTGGCCGGCAACGAGCAGGAGACCGAGCGGTGGACCATGGGCGTCCAGGTCCCCCCGCAGGCCATGAACGAGCTCTACATGATGCCGTTCGAGATGACCGTGCAGGATGCCGACCCGGCATCCGTGATGTGCTCGTTCCCGGACGTCAACGGCACCTATGCCTGTGACAGTCCCGAGCTGCTCCAGGACGCACTGCGGGACGACTGGGGTTTCGACGGCTGGGTCATGAGCGACCGGCGGGCGATCCATGACACCGCCGCCGCGATCAAGGCCGGAACGGGCGTCGAGCTCGACTGGGCGCCGCAGTACTACACCCCGGAGAGGGTCACTGCCGCGATCGACGCCGGGGAGGTCACCGAGGCTGACCTCGACGACCTGCTCCGGCCGCGCTACGTGGCGATGATCGGGTACGGCCACATGGACGGGCCCTACGACCGTTTCCGGCCGGAGATCGCGGACCTGGACGCCAACGGCGTCAGCGCCCGGCGGATGGCCGAGTCCGGCGCCGTGCTGCTGAAGAACGACGACGGGTTCCTGCCGCTGGACGGTGAGCCCGCGTCGATCGCCCTGATCGGCGTGGAATGGTTCGCCGGCGAGGCGAAGATGTCCCCCCGGTCCGTCCGGGACAACAACGAGAACGTGGAGACGGCCTACACGGTGACTCCGCAGGAGGGCCTGGAGAACGTCATCGCCGAGCTCGGCCATGACACCCGGGTCACCTACAACGACGGCCGGGACCCGGAGGCGGCTGCCGAGCTGGCCGCGGCGTCCGACGTGGTGCTGCTGATGATCGGCGACAACCCCCACGAGACCGTGGACCGGCAGACCCTCGGCTTCCCCCCGATCGACCTCGACCCCTCCCGGGACGGCGAGGACTGGGTCGAGCAGGAGCCGCTGATCGACGCCGTCCTGGCGGCCAACGCCGAGAACACGGCCGTGGTGCTCAAGACCTCCGGAACGGTGATCATGCCCTGGCTGGACGACGTCCCCGCCGTCCTCGAGGCCTGGTTCCCGGGCATGGAGGACGGCAACGCGGTGGCCAGCCTGCTCTACGGTGAGGTCAACCCCTCCGGCAGGCTGCCGATGACGTTCGGGGCCACCGAGCGGGAAGCGGCCTTCGCGACCGGGGAACAGTACCCGGGTACCCGCCAGGACACCGGGAAGCCCGGGGGCCCGGGTGCGTACGGGGACGGCTCCGACCAGCTGATCGCCCAGTACACCGAGGGCCTGGAGATGGGCTACCGGTGGTATGAGGCCAATGACGAGGAACCGGTGTTCGCCTTCGGCCATGGACTGTCCTACACGTCGTTCGACTACGACGGCCTCCGGGTGGCCCCCGTGGACGGCAACGGTGGCCTGGACGTCTCCTTCACGGTCACGAACACCGGTGGGGTGACCGGTGCGGAGGCCG
>JAPFFX010000220.1 GCA_026645375.1 Citricoccus sp. WCRC_4
CCGAGAATTCCTTGTAGCGGGCGACGATGGCGCGGGCGAGCACGTTCACGACGAGGGTGATCACGAACAGGATCAGCCCGGCCGCGATGAGCTCGGCCAGCCGCAGGCCGTAGGCCTCCGGGAAGTTCAGCGCGATCTCGGCTGCGATGGTCTGGTTGCCGGACTGGATGAGGGACGCGGTGAGCGGGCCGCCGGAGAGCACCAGGGCCACCGCCATGGTCTCGCCCAGCGCCCGGCCCAGCGCCAGCATGACCGCGGAGACGATGCCCGGCCGCGCGAAGGGCAGCACCGTCATCCGGATCATCTCCCAGCGGGTGGCGCCCAGGGCCAGGGCGGCCTCCTCGTGCAGACGCGGGGTCTGGACGAACAGCTCCCGGGACATCGCCGTGATGATGGGCAGGATCATGATCGCCAGCACCAGGCCGGCGGTGAGCATGGTCTTGCCGGTCTGCGACGCCGGACCGCTGAAGATGGGGATGAACCCGAGATGGGTGGCCAGCCACTCGTAGAGGGGCACGACCTGGTCCGCCAGGACGGTGGCGCCCCACGCCCCGTAGATGACCGAGGGGATCGCCGCGAGCAGGTCGATGACGTAGCCGACCGGCTTGGCGACGCGCACGGGAGCGTAGTGGGAGATGTAGAGGGCCACGAGAACGCCGACGGGGGTGGCGATGACCAGGGCGATGGTAGCGGCGATGACCGTGCCGATCACCATGGGCCACACGTAGGACCAGAAGCCCTCACCGCCGGAGATCTCCTCGGGCGGGGCCTCGAAGACGGGCAGCGACTGCAGGAACAGGAACAGCGCCACGGCCGCCAGGACGGCGAGGATCAGCACGCCGGCCCCGAGGCTGAGCCCCGAGAAGATCGAGTCTCCCGCCCTGCCGCCGGCGGCCTTCCGCGTGGTAACGGTGGTGGACATGTCGGGTGCCCCTTCGATTGCCTGACACGGGTCGCGCCGGGACGGGGTGCTGCCCCGGCGCCTGGGTCCGGTGACGCGTCTCACGGTCGAGACGCCCCACACGCAAATGTCCCGTTCGGCGCGGGGACGGGCCGGGGCCCGGTCTCGCGCCGAACGGGATCAGCAGAGCTGGAGATCAGCCGGCCACGGTGATCCGGTCGAGTGCCTCCTGCGCCTGCGTCCGCAGCTCATCGGACATCGGGGCGGAGCCCGCGGCCTCGGCCGCGGCCTGCTGGCCCTCTTCGCTGACGACGTACTCGCCGAACGCCTTCGCCAGATCGGCGACCTCCTGGGAGTCGTACTGCGGGCAGAAGATCTCGTAGGAGACGAGAACGATCGGGTAGGCGCCGGACTCGGCCGTGGTGCGGTCGAGCTCCATGGCCATGTCGTACTCGGCGCGGCCCTCGACCGGGGTGGAGGCCTCGACGGCCGTCGCGGCGGCCTCGGCGGAGTACGGCACGTACTGGTCCCCGACCTGCACGGCCACGGTGCCCAGGTCCCCGACGGCGGAGGCGTCGGCGTAGGTGATCGCGCCCTCGGTGTCCGCCGTGGCACGCACGACGCCGGCGGTGCCCTTGCTGTTCTCGGCAGCCCACTGGGAGGGCCAGTTGCCGGAGGCCTCCTCGGTCCAGACCTCGGGCGCCACGGCGGAGAGGTACTCGGTGAAGTTCTCCGTGGTCCCGGACTCGTCGTTGCGGTGCACCACGGTGATCGCGGTCCCGGGCAGCTCGACGCCGGGGTTCTGCTCGGCGATCACCGGGTCGTTCCAGGACTCGATCTCGCCCGTGAAGATCTTGGCGATGGTCTCGCCGTCCAGGTTCAGGGAGGGCCCCCCGTCCGGGAACTCGACGCCGGGCAGGTTGAACGCCACGGCGATCGGGGAGATGTAGGCGGGGACGTGGAACGCGCCCTCGGGCCCGCAGACCTGCTTGGAGGCCTCGTACTCCTCCTCGTCGAGATAGGCGTCCGAGCCGGCGAAGTCCGCGCCGCCCGCCAGGAAGGCCTCACGGCCGGCGCCCGAGCCGTCCGGGGAGTAGCGCACCGTGGCCTCCGGGTTGGCGTCCTGGAAGCCGTCCTTCCAGGCCGTCATCGCCGCGTTCTGGGCGGAGGAGCCGATGCCGGTCAGCGTGCCGGAGAGTCCTGCTGCGGAGTCCTCCGCGACGGCCGCCTCGCCCGTCGCGTTGTCGGAGCCGCACGCGGTGAGAGCGAGCGAGCCGACGGCCAGGACGGCCGCGGTGCGGCCGAGGTGCAATGCCTTCACTGATATACCCCTTAGAAATCCAGTTGCGGCCCGTGTCGGGGCCGTCTCGTCCGAGGTGGCCCGCGGCGGTCCCCGGGCCGGTGCAAGAGGTGGATCTGCGCGTTGCCGCGGACCTCTGTCACGCGACAGACGCTAGGCGGCGCAGGTGGCCAGTTTGGCCCGCGAAGGTGAACGGGGGGTGAACACCGGCACCTGCACGGCCGCGTTGTCGGCAACCTCACACCCGCGCCGCCACTACGATGGGCACATGCAGCCAGGCGAACGTGCCCGTGCGGGTGC
>JAPFFX010000224.1 GCA_026645375.1 Citricoccus sp. WCRC_4
GGGGCACCCGGGCCGGACGGAGCCGGCGTCGTGCCCGTCCGTGGCCGGCGCCTCGTGGAGTCGGCCTTGGGACCGGAACCGGTCAGCGCGGCCCCCGATCCCCCGGTCGGGCCGGCGTCGCTCGCGGAGCGCGGGACACCGCCGTCGGCCGGAACGGGGGCCTCCTCACCGACGCCCGGGCGGGGCGCCGGACCGTCCTCGTCCTGGGCACCCGCGCCGTCACCGGGCGCGGGCATCCGGGCGTCCGGGATCTCCTGCTCCACCGCGGCGGAACCGTCCCCGCCGGACGGCGCCGCCTCGGCACCGGTGGTGATGCCGATGATCGGGGTGCCGACCGCGACGGTCTCGCCCTCGGGGACCATCAGCTCCGCCACCGTGCCGGCGTAGGGGCTGGGCAGCTCCACCAGTGACTTGGCCGTCTCGATCTCGCAGAGGACGTCGTTGACCGCCACGGTGTCCCCGACCGCCACCTTCCACTCGGTGATCTCGGCCTCGGTCAGTCCCTCGCCGACGTCCGGCAGGTTGAAGGTCTCCATGGTGCTCTCCGGCAGTCTCTCGGTTCGGCAGGCGGGGCGGTGCGCGGCACTGCGCGCGGCCCGGTGGTCGGGTTCGGTGGGCAGGCTCAGTCCGCGGGCTCAGTAGGCAAAGGTGCGGTCCACGGCGTCGAGGATCCGGTCCAGGTCCGGCAGGTACTGCTCCTCCACGCGCGACGGCGGGTAGGGCAGGTGGAACCCGCCCACGCGCAGGATCGGGGCCTCGAGGTGCAGGAAGGACCGCTCCATCAGCCGGGCGGCGATCTCCCCGCCGAGGCCGCCGAAGGTCGGGGCCTCATGGGTGACGACCATCCGGCCGGTCTTCTCCACGGAGGCCTGCAGGGCGTCGAAGTCCACGGGCGAGAGGGAGCGCAGGTCGATGACCTCGATCGACCGGCCGTCCTCGGCGGCGGCGTTCGCGGCGGCCAGCGCCACGGGCACCAGCGGCCCCCAGGCGGCGATCGTGGCGTCGGTGCCCTGGCGGACCACCTGCGCCTGGAAGGCGGACACCCCGCGGTGGCCGTCCGCGGAGACGTCGACCTCACCCTTGAGCCAGTAGCGGCGCTTGGGCTCGAAGATGATGACCGGGTCCTGGGACCGGATCCCCTGGCGGGTCATCCAGTAGGCGTCGTGCGCGTTGGACGGGGTGATGACCCGCAGTCCCGCGGTGTGCGCGAACAGGGCCTCGGGCGACTCGGAGTGGTGCTCGATCGAGCCGATGCCGCCGCCGTAGGGGATGCGGATCGTCACCGGGACCGTGGCGGCGCCGCGGGTGCGGGCGTGCATCTTGGCCAGCTGCGTGGTGATCTGGTTGAACCCCGGGAAGACGAAGCCGTCGAACTGGATCTCCGCCACCGGGCGGTATCCGCGCAGGGCCAGGCCGATCGAGGTGCCGATGATGCCGGACTCGGCCAACGGGGAGTCCACCACCCGGTCCGCGCCGAAGCGGGCCTTCAGCCCCTCGGTGACGCGGTAGACCCCGCCGAGGGAGCCGATGTCCTCGCCCATCAGCAGGACCTTCTCGTCGGCGGCCAGTTCATCGGCCAGGGCCCGGTTGATGGCCTTCGCGATGGTCAGGGTCTCGAGGGCGGTCGCGGCCCCGGTGACCGGCGCGGGTCCGGCGGCCGTGCCGGGGGCTGCCCCGGCCGGCGTCGTGGTGTCCGTGGTCATGAGCGGTCTCCTTCCGCCTCGGTGTCCGCGAAGCCGGCCTGCCACTGCCGATGCCAGGCCAGTTCCTCCGCCACGAGCGGGTGGGACTCGGCGTAGACGGTCTCGAAGACCGTGTCCAGTGGGGCGACGGTGTCCCCGGTCATCGCCAGCACGGCCTCGCGGGTGCGCCGCGCCAGCTCCTCGCCCTCCGCGGCCACGTCGGCGAAGAAGCGGTCCGGGTCGGGCCCCGCGGCACCGGTGGCGCGCAGGTGCGCCTCGAGCCGGGCCAGCGGGTCGACGGCGGCCCAGGCCTCTTCCTCCGCCCGGGTGCGGTACTTCGTGGGGTCGTCCGCGGTGGTGTGGGCGCCGCCGCGGAAGGTGTGCGCCTCGACGAGCACGGGACCGGACCCCGTGCGGGCCTGCTCGGCGGCCCAGGCGGTCACGGCGTGCATGGCGAGCGGGTCGTTGCCGTCCACCGTGACGCCCTCGAAGCCGTAGCCGGCGGCGCGCCGGGCCAGCGGCACCCGCGTCTGGGTGGCGGCGGGCACCGAGATGGCCCACTGGTTGTTCTGGCAGAAGAACACCACGGGCAGGTCGTAGCTGGCGGCGAAGACCATGGACTCGTGGATGTCGCCCTCGGAGGAGGCGCCGTCCCCGTAGCAGGCAAGCACGACCTGCCCCTCGGCCAGGCGGCGCTCGGCGTCCCAGCCGGCCTGGTCCCGGGAGATGCCCCAGGCATAACCGGTGGCGTGCAGGGCCTGGGCGGCCAGCACGAGCGTGTAGGGCTGCATCCGGTGGTCCTCGGCGGCCCAGCCGGCGTGGGCGACGCCGCGGAAGAGGGCGAGGAGCTGGCCCGGGGTGACGCCGCGACCCAGGGCGAAGAGGTGCTCGCGGTAGGTCGGGAAGATCCAGTCGTCCTCGCGCAGGGCGGTCAGCGCCCCGGCCTGGGCGCCCTCCTGGCCGACGGCGGGGACCCACAGCGCCAGCTGCCCCTGGCGTTGCAGGGAGGTGCCCTCCTGGTCCACGCGGCGCTCGGTGGACATCAGCCGGTACATGCGCTGCAGCGTGTCCTCGGTCAGGTCCGCCAGGTAGGGCGTGAACCGGGCGTCCTCGTGCAGGGTCCCGTCAGCGTCCAGCAGTCGGACTGCTCCTTCCGGCAGCTCGGTCGCCGGAGCCGGTGACGTCGGCGTATGGTGCACGGAGAACTCCTTCCATGCCGACGCACCCGGCGTCGGTCCCGGTCCAGCCTAGACCCGGACCGGCGTATTCGCGCGTTCTGCGAAGGTCCGCTACTGCCTGTTCGCGGGCGCCCCGAACTCCCGGCACAGCTGCAGGAACCGGGCATTGGCCTCCTGCTCCCCCACGGAGACGCGCACGCCCTCGGTGCCGAAGCCCCGCACGGACAGCGCCTGGCGGGCGGCGGCCTCCACGAACCCGGGGGTCCGGTCCCCCAGGTCCAGCCAGACGAAGTTGGCCTGGGTCTCCGGGACGCTCCAGCCGGCCTCGGCCAGCCCGGCCACCATCTTCTGCCGCTCGGCGACCACGGTGTCCACGCGTTCCATGACGTCCTCGAGGTGGTCCAGCGAGGCGATCGCCGCCTGCTCGGCCAGCGACGAGACCGCGAACGGGGTGGCCAGCACCCGCAGGTACTGGGTGACGTGGGGGTGGCTCACGGAATAGCCCACCCGGAGGTTCGCCAGGCCGTGGGCCTTGGAGAAGGTCCGCAGCACGGCCACGTTCGGGTGCCGGGAGAACACGTCGAGGCCGTCGACGGCGTCCGGCTGGCGGACGAACTCCTGGTACGCCTCGTCGATGACCACGAGCACGTGCCTGGGCACCTTCGCCAGGAAGTCCTCGACCTCCCGGGTGGTCAGCACCGGGCCGGTCGGGTTGTTGGGCGTGCACAGCAGGATCACGCGGGTGCGCTCGGTGATGGCCGCGGCCATGGCCTCGAGGTCGTGGCGGAAGTCCGCTGTCAGCGGCACCTGGACGTCCCGCGCCCCGGAGGAGCGGACCACGATCGGGTAGGCCTCGAAGGAACGCCAGGCGAAGATCACCTCGTCCGGGGTGCCGTCCTCGCTGGTCCCCGCGAAGGTGGTGATGATCTGGGTCAACGCGCCGAGGGAACCGGCGCCCGTGACGATGTCCTGGGCGCCCACGCCGAGGTGGGTGGACAGCCGCTCCCGCAGCGCGGTGGACAGCGGGTCCGGATAGCGGGCGATCGCGTCGAAGCGCTCGACGGCCCTGCGCACGGCGGGCACGGGCCCGTAGGGGTTCTCGTTGGAGGCGAGCTTGTAGGAGACCAGCCCCTCGACCGGCGCGGGGGGCTTCCCGGCGGCATAGGCGGGGAGCCTGCCGAGGACCGGACGCGGGCGGATGGGATGCGGTTCGTTCATGGATCACCAGACTAGTCCCGGCACGGACGAATGGACCTCGGATCACGCCGAACTCCCGACGGATCGCGCAATCCATCCGCCCCGCCCGGACAGATTGCCCACAGGTGACATCACCGCGACTCGATCGGCCCGCCGGACGGGGACGCATATCCCGGTCACAGGCTGGCGTGGGACGATGTGGACATGTGGTTCTTGCTCCGCGTCATCGTCAATGCACTGGCCCTGTGGGTGGCCACCTGGCTCCTGCCCGGCATGGAGGTCATCCCCGGCGGGGCCCTCGCCGACACCGGTGATTCCACGCTGAACATGGTGATCGCCTACCTGGTGATCGGCCTGGTCTTCGGGGCCGTGAACGCGGTGGTCAAGCCGGTCATCTCGTTCCTGTCGATCCCGATCACCTGCCTGACGCTGGGGCTGTTCACGATCATCATCAACGCCGGCATGCTGATGCTGACGGTCTGGCTCACCTCCTACATGCCGATGCAGGTCACCGTGGACTCCTTCTGGTGGACAGCGGTGTTCGCCGCGATCATCATCTCGGTGGTCTCGATGCTGGCCAACGGCGTCCTGGGGATGCTCACGCCGGGCAGCAGGGACTGAGGCCCTAGCCATTGCGCCCCGGGGCGCTGCGCGCTGGATCCGGGGTACGGAACTGATGGCCCAGCCCGGCCCCCAGCGGATTGCGGGGCTGGCCGGGCCTCGTCCGCTCCAGGGTCACCGTCCGGGAGACGGCCGTTCCGGTGGTGAGCCAGGCTAGATGCTCCTGCGCCGGGCCCAGGCGACCGGCGTCCGGGCCCGCGGCACCTGCCTGTCCCTCGAGCCGTGCGACGTGGGCGCGGTAGTTCCCGAACTCGTGGGCACTGGACGTGGTCCTCTGCTCCGGTTCCGCACCCACCACGTAGCCCGAGAAGGTCACGGTGGTCCGGTTGACGCCCTGGGGGTTGCCGCGTCCGTCCAACCCGGTGACGACGTCCTGGTCGTGTTCCAGGTGCAATGCCTCGATGTCCTGGTCCAGGGCGATCTCCCCGGTCGGTGAGCCGACGGTGACCAGGCCCTGCATGTCGTACGCCCCGGTGAGCCTGGGGTCGGCGGCGAGGCGGGCGGCGTGGATGCCGCCCTGGCTGTACCCCATGGGCACCACCGCGTCGCCCGGTTGGGCTCCCGCGGCCGCGAGGGCCTCGTGGATCCCCTTCGCCACGTGCTGGGAGTCCAGGGCCATCGCCTCGGCATTGCCGCCCATGTCGAAGGCATTGGTGGACCAGCCGTCCTCGTCCCGGTAGTCCCCGCCCTGGGTGCCGGGGAGCGCGACCAGCCAGACCCGTTCCGGGGCGTCCTCCGCGTCCGGGGAGACACGGGTGACCTGGACGGCGCCGGGACCGGAGACGTCCGCCCGGGTCCGTTCCAGCTGCGCCATGAGGCCGATGAGGGATCCGTCCATCCGGTACTCGTCCGTCGCCCTCCCCACGGAGCGGACCCTGACGGGGCCGATCTGCACCAGTCCGGCCACGATGCCGCCTGTGGTGATCAGCGGATACAGGCGCTCCGGACCGGTCAGCGGACCGGAGCGGCCGTCGTCACGGGCCACGCGACCGGTGGCCTCGGAGGTGATCCAGAAGCCGGTCGCCAGTCCCCCGGAGGCGGCCCCGAGCACGGCGGCCACGGCGTCCGGGGCACCCTGGATCGCGAGGTCCGTGAGCGGGACGGGCAGTGGCCAGCCCTCCCAAGCGAGCCCCGCCGCCAGGACGAACGCCGGCACTCCGGCGACCTGCTGGAACGCCCGCAGCGCCCGCCCCTCGGCCTCCCGGTAGGAGCGCACCGAGAAGCCGACCGCGTGTTCCAGCGCCTCTGCCTCCATGCCGACGGCCAGCAACCCGGACGACAGTTCGGCCGTTCGTGCCCCCAGGGCACCGGCCAGGGGACTCTGCTGGGCGGCGATCGTCATCAGCGATCCCCAGCCGGCGGCCCGGACGGCGAGCGCCGTCGACTCAGCCGCCGCCTCGGCCAGCAGCATGCTGCCGCGCTCCAGCTCGTCCAGGTTGGCGTGGATGCTCGTGGGGCCGCCGCGGACGGAGAACGAGGGTCCTGCAGCGGTTCGTGAGGGACCCAGCCATCCCGGGTCATCCACGTTGCCACCCCGCATGCCCTCCAGGAGACCGGGCCGGCCGACGCCGGAGGAGTCCCGCTCCATCAGCACACCCCCAGCGTCGCAGCGGTGGTGAGCACGGCGCGGGCCGCGGCGAGCTCGGACCGCAGCCTCCCGATCCGCTGGTGCAGGTCATCGATCGCCGTGCGTCCCAGGACGACCTGTTCCTCGGCGGTGGTGGCGAGGTGCTCGGCACGGACACGCAATCGTTGGCTGCGCGCGGCGAAGGCGGCACCGGCCGGGGACTCCCAGTCGATGGCCTCCAGCGCGTGGACCCGTTCGGCAACCTGACGAGTGCCGGTCCCGACCCGGCCCAGCTCCTCCACCACCTGGTGCAGCTGGGCCACTGCCGTCTCCAGCAACCAGATCAGGGACTCGTCCGGGACGATGGACTCGGCCGACCGCACCGCATGGTGGCAGAGCGCCTCCTGGTTCGGCACGGGCACCGGCAGCGTGGCAGCGCCTCCGGGCAGCACCGGTACCGGCGTCTGGACGATCTCGATGAGCGGCTGCGGGGCACCGTGGCCGGTCTGCATGCCTGTCCTCCTGGACGAACGGGATGGTGACGTCCCCGACGCTAGGGAACCGGCCGGCGTCGGGGGTGGGCGGGACCGGGGCGTGGGGACGGGACCGGCGCACCGATCTCCTGTGGAGTGCCGGCCGGCGTGGAGTGACGGCTGGCCTCCGCCAGCCGTCCACAGTCCCGCCCCCCGCCGGGCCCGCGGTCCCCGGGAGTGCGGCAGACTGGGCGCATGAGCACCGAGCCGAGCAACGCGTCAGGTACCGGACCGAGCAACGCCCCGGGCGCCGGACCGAGCGGAGGCTCGAGCACCGCCCCGACCCCGCGCCGCACCGAGTTCGACCCTGCCGCCCTGGGCGACCGGGAGACGACCCTGCTGGTGAAGTCGATCCTCATCCCGCGGCCGATCGCCTGGGTCGGGTCGTTGTCCGCCGACGGCATCCCCAACCTGGCCCCGCACTCGTTCTTCACGATGGCCTCGGAGCAGCCGCCCATCGTGCTGTTCTCCTCGACCACGCGCAAGGACTCGCTGAACAACATCGAGGCCACCGGCCAGTTCACGATCTCCCTGGTCTCCCGGGCCCAGTTCGAGCAGGCCAACCAGTCCTCGGCGCCCTACGGCCCCGAGGTCAGCGAGTTCGAGGCCGCGGGCATCGGGCGGGAGGACTCCGTGGTGGTGGACCCGCCGCGGGTGGCCGGTTCCCCGGCGGTCATGGAGTGCACGCTGGAGAGGGTGATCCCCGTGGGCGGGAACTTCCTGGTGCTGGGCAACGTCGTCCACGTCTCGGTGGACACGGACACGCTCAGCACGGACGCCCGCGGCCGCAGCCTGCCGCTGGCCGACAAGCTGGACCCGCTGACCCGGCTGGGCCGCAACGAGTGGGGCACGCTGGGCGAGGTGCTCGCGATCGACCGGCCCAGGACCGGCTGAGCCCGCCACCCCCTCCATGCGTCCGCGCCCGGTGCTAGCGTGTCCGCGTGACCGACTCGTCCTCCAGCCCCGCCCAGCACCCTTCCGATCCGGCTGCCAGGGCCGGGAACGACGTCGGACCGTCCCGGCCCGCGGCGCCCGGCACCGGCCCCGCCCGCCCCGTGGGCTTCGACCGCGAGAAGTACATCGAACTGCAGTCGCACCACATCCACGAGCGGCGCCAGCAGATCGGTGGCAAGCTCTACCTGGAGATGGGCGGCAAGCTCTTCGACGACCTGCACGCCTCCCGCGTGCTGCCCGGTTTCACCCCGGACAACAAGATCGCGATGCTGGAGCGGCTGCGGGACGAGGTCGAGATCCTCATCTGCATCAACGCCAAGGACCTGCAGCGGCAGAAGGTCCGGGCCGACCTCGGCATCCCCTACGAGGACGACGTGCTGCGGCTGATCGACGTGTTCCGCGAGCGCGGATTCCTGGTGGAGCACGTGGTGATGACCCAGTTGGAGGAGTCGAACCACATCGCCCACGCCTTCCGGGAACGGCTGGAGCGCCTCGGCCTGAAGGTCGCCCGGCACGGCATCATCCCCGGGTATCCGCAGGACACCCGCCGGATCGTGTCCGAGCAGGGCTTCGGTGCCAACGAGTACTCCGAGACCTCGCGGGACCTGATCGTGGTCACCGCACCGGGCCCGGGCTCCGGCAAGCTCGCCACGTGCCTGTCGCAGGTGTACCACGACCACGCCCGGGGCATCTCCTCGGGCTACGCGAAGTTCGAGACCTTCCCCATCTGGAACCTGCCGCTGGAACACCCGGTGAACCTGGCGTACGAGGCCGCCACGGCCGACCTGGACGACGTCAACCTGATCGACCCCTACCACCTGGCCGCCTACGGCGAGCAGGTCACCAGCTACAACCGGGACGTCGAGGTCTTCCCGCTGATGAAGACCCTGCTGGAGGAGCTCACCGGGGCCTCCCCCTACGCCTCCCCCACGGACATGGGCGTGAACCTGGCCGGGGAGTGCATCGTGGACGATGCCGTGTGCCGCGAGGCCTCCCGCCAGGAGGTCATCCGCCGCTACTACAAGGCCCTGGTGGACGAGCGGATCAACGACCTGGATGACACCGTCTCCCAGCGCGTGGCCATGGTGATGTCCAAGGCGGGGTGCAAGACCGAGGACCGGGCCGTCGTCGGGCCCGCCCTGGCCGTGGAGGAACGCACCGGCGAGCCCGCCTCGGCGATCGAGCTGGCCGACGGCACCATCATCACCGGCAAGACCTCCGACCTGCTGGGCTGCTCGGCGGCCATGCTGCTCAACGCGCTGAAGCACCTGGCCGGTATCGACGACGCGGTGCACCTGCTCTCCCCCCAGGCGATCGAGCCGATCCAGACGCTCAAGACCGAGCACCTGGGCTCGCGCAACCCGCGCCTGCACACGGACGAGGTGCTGATCGCCCTGTCCGTCTCCGCGGCCGATGACGACAACGCCCGGCGCGCGGTGGCCGAGCTGCGCAACCTCGCCGGCTGCAACGTGCACACCACCACGATCCTGGGCACCGTGGACGAGGACATCTTCCGCTCCCTCGGCGCCCTCGTCACCTCTGAACCGAAGTTCCAGCGCAAGGCCCTGTACCGCAAGCGGTAGAGGGGCGGCTGAGGCCTGCGGACACGCATCAGGAGTGGGATCTGTCGGCGAAAACACTCCTCTTGGCCGACGGATCCCACTCCTGATGCCGCACGGACCGCTCGGCGGTCGGGACTCAGCTCACCAGCTGGTGACCTTGGGCAGGGCCACGGACTTCAGGCCCTCCACGCCGAACTCCAGGCCGTACCCGGACTTCTTCACGCCGCCGAAGGGCACCCGCGGGTCCACGGCGCCGTGCTTGTTGATCCACGTGGTGCCGGCCTGCAACCGGGCGGCCACCGCACGGGCCTGGTCCAGGTCGGTGCCCCACACCGAGGAGCCCAGCCCGACCTCCAGGGCGTTGGCCCAGTCGATGACCTCGTCCAGGTCCGAGTACTTGATGATGGGCAGCGCCGGGCCGAACTGCTCCTGCGCCACCAGGGGGTTGTCGTTGTCGATGTCCGCCACCAGCGTCGTGGGGTAGAAGTACCCGGCCTGGTCCGCCTCCGGGTCCCCGCCGGTCAGGATCCGCGCCCCGGCCGCCCGGGCCTGTTCGACCAGCCCGGACACGATGTCGAACTGGGCCTTGTTCTGCAGCGGGCCGAGCACGTTCTGCTCGTCCATCCCCACGCCCATCGGCATCTTCTTGGCCACGTCCACCAGCGCCTCGCACACCTGGTCGTACTGCGACTCGTGCACGTACAGCCGCTTCAGCGCCGCACAGGTCTGGCCGGTGTTGATGAACGCCCCCCAGAACAGGCCCTCGGCGATCGCCTCGGGGTCGGCGTCGGGCAGCACGATCCCGGCGTCGTTGCCGCCGAGCTCCAGGGTCAGCCGCTTCAGGGTGTCCGCCGCCGAACGCATGATCGCCTGGCCGGTGGAGGTCGATCCGGTGAACATCAGCTTGTCGATGTCCGGGTGCGCGGTCAGCGCCGCCCCGAGCTCCCCACCGCCGGGCACCACCTGCAGCACGCCCTCCGGCAGCACCTGGTTCAGCACCGCGGCCAGGCCCAGCACGGACAGCGGGGTGTACTCGCTGGGCTTGAGCACCACGGTGTTGCCCATCCGCAGCGACGGGGCGATCTGCCAGATCGAGATCATCATCGGCCAGTTCCACGGTCCGATCGCCCCGACCACGCCCACCGGCACGTACTCCAGCACGGCCGTGCCGGACTCGTCCTCCACCAGCACCTCGGGTTCCAGCTCGAACCCGGCGTTGGCGCGCAGCCACCCGGCGCAGGCACCGACCTCGAACCGGGCGTTCGGGCCGTTCAGCGGCTTGCCCTGCTCACGGGAGAGCAGCTCGGCGAGTGCCTCCGCGGAGGCCTCCACGGCGTCGGCGGCGCGGTTCAGCAGCTCCGAGCGCTCGGCATGGGACCTCGCCGCCCACTGCCCCTGGGCCTCCCGGGCGATCTCCACGGCGGCGTCCAGGTCCGCCTCCGCGTGCTGCGGGGCGCGCCCGACGACGGCCCCGGTGGCCGGGTCCTTCATCTGAACCCCCTGCCCCTCGGGTGCGGAGATGGCGGACAGCAGGTTCTCGTAGGTCGTCAGGTCGGCGGTCGTGGCCTCGGTACCGGTCTCGGTGGTCATGGGAGGTCCTTTCCTCGGGAGTTCAGGGTCTGGGATTCGATGGTGCGGTTCAGGCTGTCGGCGTCGATCAGGTCAGTCCAGCTCACCGCCCTGCCCGATGCCGCGGTAGGTCGCCGGCCGCTCGGCCCGCAGCCACCAGGCCCACAGGGTGCCGAAGAGGCCGGGCACCAGCACGATGGCCGGCAGCAGCCAGCTCAGGACCGTGACGTCCTCGGTGCCGATCAGGACGTTGAAGTTGACCACGATCAGCACGAACAGGATGACGAGGCCGACCGCGGCCAGGCCCGGGGCGACGAGCCGGGTCCACGCGGAGTACTCACCGGACAGGCGCCGCAGGTAACCCACCACGGCCATCGAGGCCAGGGCCATCAGCAGCACCAGTCCGAAGGCCCCCATGTTGGTCAGCCAGGTGAACAGGGTCAGCACGGGGAACAGGGGGTCGTCGGAGCCGGCGCCGGCCAGCCCGAAGACGAGGATGACCACGAGGGCCAGTGCGGACTGTGCCAGGGAGCCGGCCACGGGGGCCCCGGACCGGGCACCGGTGTGCTCCAGCACGCCGGGCAGGACGCGCTCGCGGCCGAGGGAGAAGAAGTACCGGGCCACGATGTTGTGGAAGGCCACGAGGGCCGCGAACAGGCTGGTGATGAACATCAGGTTGGCCAGCGTCACGAACCACTGCCCGGCGTGCTCGGCCAGGAACACGAACATCAGGTCCGGCCCGAACTCCTGGGAGCGGGCGATGACGTTCGAGGCCCCCTCGCCCACCACCATCACCCAGGCGGAGAAGCCGTAGAACAGCGCGATGACCGAGATGGCGATCAGCGTGGCGATCCCGGCGGTGCGCTTGGGGTCCTTGACCTCCTCGTTGTAGATCGCGCCGGACTCGAAGCCCATGAAGGCGGCGATGGAGAACGCCAGGGCGGCACCGACTCCGGAGGCGAACAGCTGGTCCGGGACCAGCCCGTCGGCGGTGATCCCCTCGGGAGCCGTGCCCAGGGCCAGCACGTCGTAGACGATGACCACGAGGAATTCGGCGGCCACCACGATGCCCAGGACCTTGGCGGAGAGGTCCACCCGGTTGATGCCCATCACGCCCACGACCACCCAGGCGGCCAGGGCACACACCCACCACGGCAGCGAGATCCCGGCGGTGCCCTCCAGGAAGGAGGACAGGGCGAAGCCGAACATCCCGGCGATGCCGATCTGCATGCAGTTGTAGGCGACCACCGCCACCAGCGAGGCCCCCACGCCCACGGGCTTGCCCAGGCCCTTGGCGATGTAGGCGTAGAAGGCACCGGCGTTGTGCACGTGGCGGCTCATCGCGGCGTAGCCGATGGAGAACAGCACCAGCACGACGCCGAGCACCAGGAAGGACAGTGGGATGCCGACCAGCGAGGTGACCGCGAAGTTGCTGGGCACGCCGCCGGCCATGACCGTCAGTGGTGCCGAGGCGGCGATGATCATGAAGACCAGTGCCGGGATGCCGATCCGGCGGGCGCCGAGGCGTCCGTCCTCGGCCAGTTGCGTCTCGGGACCGGGACGCACGGAGTCACCGTGCTTCCGGGTGGTGGTGGACTGGGCCATGTCGTCTCCTGGGGTCATCCGGGGGGATCCGGAACGGGTGCCGGTGCTGACGAGGGATCAGCGAGGATGGTCACCCAGCATGCCGTGCCGCCCCCGCCGGGGTCTTGGCCGTGGGGGCAGGACACTTGACGATCCGTGCACGGCGGGCCCGTCGTGCGGGTCCCGACGGCGGCCCCGGCCGTGGGCGCGGCAGGCACCGGCCGCGATCGTCATGCTCGCCTCCGGCCGGTTCAGAGGTGTTCGCGGCGGTACTGGGCGGGGGACTGGCCGAACTCGGCGCGGAACAGCCGCGAGAAGTGCGCCGGGTCCGCGAGTCCCCAGCGGGCGCCGACGGCCGCGACGGGCACCTCCCGGTGCAGCGGGTCCTGCAGGTCCCGGCGGCACTGTTCCAGCCGCCGCTCCCTGATCCACCGGGCCACCGTGTGGTCGGTGGTGGCGAAGAGCTGGTGCAGCGCCCGGGTGGAGATGTAGTGCGCCGCCGCGATCATGTCCGGCCCCAGGTCCGGGTTGGCCAGCTGGGACTCGATGAAGTGGTGGATCCGGCGCAGCAGGCGCGATTGCTGGGTGCTGTCCGCCTCCTGGCGCGAGTAGAGTTCGTCCGCCATCACCGTGGCCAGCAGGTCCACGACGTTGAGGGCCAGCCGGTGGCCGATCGGCCCGTCCAGGGTCGGCAGCATCGCACCGATCTGCGTGATGAAGGGCGCGACGGCCTGTCCGAGCCGGTGACCGGCACCCATGGTGGTGGCCGTGAGCTCCCGGACGTCATCGGTGGACAGCCCGGCGAGCTGGCGGGGGAACATCAGCACGAGGGTCGAGAACTCCTCGTCGAACGACAGCGAATAGGGACGCTCGGTGTCATAGATCGCGAGGTCTCCGGGCTGCAGCAGGGTCTCACGACCGTCCTGGACCAGCAGCCCATGACCGCTGACCTGCAGGTTGAGCTTGTAGTACCCCGGCCCGCCCTGGCCGATCAGGTCCGGCGTGCGGAGCACGGCATGGGACCCGGCGTGGACGCGCATGATGGCCAGTTCCCGCAGGTGTCGGCCGGCCAGGTGTCCCGAGAACGGGCCCGGTCGCACCTGTTCGGCGGCGAGCGGCACGAACGACTCCGAGACGAGCCGGCGCCACTGGACGAAGTCCGAGGCGGTGTCCTGCTGGTACATGGCGATCCTCCTTGAGACACGAGCGGGGTGCCCGGGCGACCCGGGACCGGCTCCGGTGGATGACCGCGCCATCGGCGGGGGTGTGGCACAGGTCACCGTGAGGACCACTGTAGGCGGCAGGACGGCGCCCGTCACGGTTTTCTCTCCACTTGGAGGAAAAAAGGTGTGCCGACGCACCCGGGGAGCGGCGACGACGGCGCGGGATCAGCCCCGGGCGCCCGGCGTCAGCACCGCGCGCGCAACCGCTCCAGCTGGGCCGCCAACTGCCGCTCGAGGCCGGCGGGCGCGGTGGCCTCACGGTCGATGACGGCAGAGATCTGGCAACCGAGCAGGAAGTTCAACAGGACATCGCCGACCGCGGGGATGTCCACGCCCGGTTCCAGTTCGCCGGCCTCGCGCGCCTGCACCATCCAGCCGGTCATGGACCGCCGCCACTGCGCCATCGAGGCGTTGTTGAGGTCGGCCCCGCGCGGATCGTGGGCGGCCTCCCGCCAGAAGGAGATCACCACGCGAGCCTCGTCCAGCCGGTCGGCGTCCAGGGGCAGCACCTCGCGACAGAAGGCCTCCAGCGCCGCCAGCCCGCCGAGACCCCGGGTCGCCACCTCGACGCGGCGGTTCGTCCGGTCGAAGACGAAGCCGTAGGTCGCCTCGACCAGCTCGGCCTTGGTGGGGAAGTAGGGCTTGAGGGCGCCGTTGGCGAAACCGGCCTCGGCCGCGATCTGGCGCATGGTGGCCCCGGAGAGACCATGCCGGGCGATGATCCGCCACGTGGCCTCGACCAGCTCCTGCCTGCGCTGCCCGTGGTCTACCACCTTCGGCATCGCCACCCCCTCTCCCGCGCCCCGCAGCGCGCCGCGGGACCGGCCCGCCGTCGTCGGGATCATTGTGCCACCGCGCCCCGCCCGCCCGAGGTCGCGGGCTCCACGGCGACGCACCCCTTGCCCCCAGGGCCGTTCCCCGCTTATTCTCTACAACTGTAGATGTAAACGTGACGCACTTCACT
>JAPFFX010000331.1 GCA_026645375.1 Citricoccus sp. WCRC_4
ACCGCGGCCCTGGGCTCCGGGGACGCCGCGACGGCCGGGGCCCTGCTGGAGTCCGTTCCCGACGCCGGCCGGAACGCCTCCTGGTACGCCGCGGCGGCCCGGGTGGCCCTGTACCGCGGTGACGTGACGGGTGCCGTCGAACTGGCCCGGCGCCATGGGCGCAACCGTGCCCTGGCCGCCCGGCTCGAGGCGGAACGGCGCGTGCTGACCGGACACCGGCCCGACCCCGGGGCCGCCCGGGACGCCCCCGGGGTGCCCGGCCGGGTCCTGCACGTGCTGACCAGCTCCCTGCCGCACACCACCAGCGGCTACGCCCAGCGCAGCCACGGTGTCCTGAGGACGCTGGCCGGTGCCGGTTTCGACGTCCACGCCGTGACCCGCCCCGGTTACCCGGTGGAGGTCGGCATCCCGTGGGCGCGGTGCGAGGACGAGGTGGACGGCGTGCACTACCGCCGGTTGCTGCCGGGCCCGCTGGCCCAGGACGCCGTGGCCCGCCTGGACCAGCACGCCCGGCTGCTCTCGGCCGAGGTCGAACGGGTGCGCCCGGTCCTGCTCCACACCACCACGCACTTCACGAACGCCCTCGTGGTCGAGGCCGTCGCCCGCGCCCACGGACTGCCCTGGGTCTACGAGGTCCGCGGTCAGCGGGCGGACAGCTGGGCCGCCACGCGCCCGGCCGAGGCCCTGGACTCCGAGTACTACCGCGAGTTCTGCGCCCGCGAGGACGAGGCCGCCCGGGCCGCCGACGCCGTCGTGACCCTGGGCGAGCAGATGCAGGCCAGGCTGCTCGGCGCGGGCGTGCCCGCAGGCTCCATCCGGCTGTGCCCCAACGCCGTGGACGAGGCCTTCGTCCCCGAACCGCCCGGGCGGACCGCGGCCCGTGCGCGCCTGGGCCTGGACCCGGACGACGTCCTGGTCGGGACCGTGAGCTCGGTGGTCGACTACGAGGGGCTGGACGTGCTCGTGCGGGCCGTGGCCCGACTGGCCCCGCAGCACCCGCGGTTGCGGTTGCGGATCGTCGGCGACGGGGTGTCCCTGCCGGCGCTGCGCGTGCTGGCCCGTGACCTGGGCGTGGCGGACCGCTGCCAGTTCACCGGCCGGGTGCCGCGCTCCGAGGCCCGCTGGAACCATGCCGCACTCGACGTCTTCGTGGTGCCGCGCCGGGACCTGCCCGTCACCCGGGCCGTCACGCCGATGAAGACCGTGGAGGCCTCGGCCTCCGCCCGTCCCGTGGTGGCCTCCGACCTGCCGGCCCTGGCGGAACTCGTCCAGGACGGGGTCACCGGCCTGCTCGTGCCGCCCGGGGACGACGCCGCCCTGGCCGACGCCCTGGCGGGGCTGATGACCGACCCCGGGCGCCGGCAGCGACTGGGGGAGGCCGGACGCGCATGGGCCCTGCGGACCCGCACGTGGCAGCACAATGCCGAGGCCTACACCGCCGTCTACGCCGCCCTGGGCGTGGAACCGGGCGCGCGGCCCTGACCCGGACCGCGTCCGCCCGGCGCCCGCACCCCGAAACCCGCCGACCCCACCCGCCGACCGAAGGAGCCACCGTGCCGCAGCAGCCGATCGACGAGATGCCGACCGAGCCCGACCTGCAGGCCCAGGTCGACCTGTTGAGGCAGGAGCTCTACACCCTGCACGACGAACTCACCGAGCACACGGCCGAACGCCTGGCCCTGCGCGGCCGGCTCAGCGCCCTGACCCTCGACGTGCCCGGGGGACTGGCCGGGGCACTGCGCGGGCGGGCCCGTGAGCTGCGCCGTCGGGGCGTGGGCGTGGTGAGGGACGCCGCGTCCGGCCGGCTGGCCCCTGCGGCCGCCGTGCGCGAGGCCCTGAGGATCGGCTACGACCAGCTCGGCAGCGTACCGGCCGAGGCCCTGGCAGAACTGGTCCGGCTGCGCCGCCGGGGACGGGCGCACCGGCACGCGGGGGCCGGCCCCCTGATGGCCCTGGACCCGGCCGAGATCGAGGGTCCCCGCGCCCGGCTGTGGCTGGACCTGCTGGCCGACCGCTACGGCCAGGATCCGGATTCGCCGGCCTACGGCGCCTACCTGGACGAACTGCGCCGGTTGGCGAACCGGTCCGGCAGCATCTCGACCTCCCTGGACACCCTGGCCCAGTCCACGCACCGGGCGCCCCGGATGGCCGGTGCCCTGGCCGAGGTCAACGGGCGTGCCGCCGAGCTGTCCGGCTGGCTGCCCCGGATCCCCGGTGGGTTCGAGCCCGTGGAACCGGCCGGCCGGCGGGTCGTGCTGCACCTGGTCAAGGAGTCCCGGCCCTACTTCTCCAACGGCTTCACCTCCCGCAGCCACCAGAACTTCAAGGCCGAACAGCAGGCCGGCTGGACGCCCGTGGTCCTGACCGAGCCCGGTTTCCCCCGGTCGGTGGTGGGCGGGGACTTCGAGGCCGTGGAGGTCTATGACGGGATCGAGCACCGGCGGCTGGACACCGGGGTGGACTACGCCAAGGTCCCCGCCGACCGCTGGCAGGAGGACTTCGCCTGGCTGGCCTGGCAACAGGTCCGCAGGATCCGACCGGATGTCATCCACGTCTCCTCAGGCCGCCGCGGCTTCGAGACCGCCCTGGTGGCCCTGGCACTGAAGGAGAAGACCGGGATCCCCGTGGTCTACGAGGTGCGGTCCTTCTTCGAGGCGAACTGGACGCCCAACCTGGAGCTGGAGGAGACCGGGGAGATCTTCCGCCGCCGCATGGAGGTCGAGACACGCTGCATGCAGGCCGCGGACCATGTGCTGACGCTCGGGACCGCGATGCGGGACGAGATCATCTCGCGCGGCGTCGACGCCGGCAAGGTGTCCCTCGTGCCCAACGCCGTGAACCTGGAGAACTTCCGCCCGGGACCCCGCAATGCCGGCCTCGCCGAGCGCTACGGGATCACCATGCCGACCTTCGGCTACGTCTCCAACATGGACCACCGCCGGGAGGGCCAGGAACTGCTCATCGAGGCCGCCGTGCTGCTGAAGGAGCAGGGGATCGACGCCCAGTGCGTGCTGGTGGGCGGCGGTGGCCGGGTCCAGACCCTGAAGGGACTCGCCGCCCGGCACGGGATCGAGGACCGGGTGATCTTCACCGGCCCGGTGGACCACACCGAGATCGCGGACCTCTACGGTCTCATCGACGTCTTCGTGGTCCCGCGCATCCGGGAACGCGCCGCCGTCTACGTCACCCCGCTCAAGCCCTTCGAGGCCATGGCCATGGAACGCCCCGTCCTGGTCTCCGACCTCCCGGCCCTCACGGAGATCGTGGCCGCCCCGGAGCGCGGGCACACGTTCGCCGCAGAGGACGTGCCGTCCCTGGCCCGGGCCGTGGCCGGCCTGCTGGACGATCCAGCCGAGCGCGCACGGCTGGGCCGGGCCGGGCGGGCCTGGATCGAGTCCGAGCGCCAGTGGAAGCACAACGGCCCCCGTTACGCGGAGGTCTTCGAGCAGGTCGCCGGGCCCGGCCTGGGCCGCGTCCCCGCCGACCAGCCCACCGACCACCAGGGAACCGACTAAGGAGCACCGCCGTGCAATTGCAGCTACAGGGATTCCGCCCCGAGCCCGGATCCCCCGTCCACGAGGCACTGGCCGCCGTGCGCAACGCGACGGTTGCGGCCGGGGGCGAACGGCCGTGGCTGGTGGCCTACACCCCGGTCGCCCGGATGAACCCCTACCAGGCCCTGACCTACCGACACTTCGGGGACGAGGGACTGGCCGTGTCCCCGGTGCTGGACCCCGAGTCCTTCGAGGCACTGATCCCCCTGATGGAACAGACCCGCGGCATCGTGCTGCACCTGCACTGGCTGAACACGGTGCTGCGCGGCGCCACGTCCGAGCAGCAGGCCGAGGGACTCATGGGAACGTACCTGGAGCGTCTGCGCCGGTTCCGGGACGCTGGCGGGCGCATCGCCTGGACCGTGCACAACCTGGCCCCGCACGATGCCGTCTACCTCAACGTCGAACGGGCCCTGCAGCAGTCCGTGGCCGATCTTGCGGACATCATCCATGTCATGAGCCAGGACACCGCCGACCTGGTGGCAGACTTCCTCGTGCTCGACCCGGCCCGGACCGTGGTGGCGCCCCACCCCAGCTACCTGGGTGCCTATCCGGACGTCGTCCCGCGCGACCAGGCCCGGACCATGCTCGGCCTGTCCGAGGACGAGGTCGTCTACGTGGTCTTCGGGGCCATCAAGGCCTACAAGGGCATCGAGACGCTGCTGGACGGGTTCGACCACCTCGTGCAGTCCTCCCCGGTGCCCCGCCGACTGGTCGTGGCAGGCGGACCGGACCGGGACCGTCGCACCCGTGCGCTGCTCAAGCGGCTCCGGATGCACCCGGGCGTGCTGCTGCATGACGTCAAGGTCCCCAACGACCAGGTGCAGTACCTGCTGCGCGCCGCAGACCTGATGGTGCTGCCGCACCAAGTGGCCCTGAACTCGGGGGCGGCCCTTCTGGGTCCCAGTTTCGACCTGCCGCTGGTGGCCAACCGGGTGGGCGTGCTGCCCGGGACCCTGGACACCGCCTTCACCGAATTCCTCGACGGGACCGCGCCGGCCGACGTCGCGGCGTCCCTGGAGCGGGCTGACCGGCTGCTCACCGCGGAGGCGCGATCACATGCTCGCGACTTCGCAGAACGGCACCGCCCCGAGAGGGTCAGCGTCGACCTTGCCCAGCAGCTGCGCATCAGGGCTCAAGCGCCCGGCTCGGACATGAGCAGGCGATAAGATCCCAGCAGACCCCTGGCCCCCTGCAGTGAAGCGATCAGGAGCTCACCATTCGATTCCACATCATCTCCGATGAACCCGAGCGGTCACCGGAGGAGCACATCCGGCTACTGCGCCAGGAGTTGCGTGCCGTCCATGCACAGCTGACGCGGTTGGCGGAGGAGCGAGATGCCCTTGCCGCCCTGTGGGATGAGCGCGACGTCGACGCGGGACTGAAGAGCAGGGCCAAGACCGCCCGCCGGCAACTCGGACGGTTGCGACGCCGCTATCGCCAGGGAGAGGTCAATACCCTTCAAGCGGGACGGCAGCTCGTGCGGATCGGTTACGTCAATACCCTCCAGGGGCCCGTCGAGTGGTGGGGCACGCTCCGCCGGATGCGGCAGGACGCGGTGCCCGCCACCTACCGGGGTGATCGACCGGTACGCGTCACGAGGACACCCGAGGACCGCCAGAGGGCGGCGCTGTGGAAGGACGTGCTGGCGCCGGAGCACGGCGGAGACCGGACCTTCCAGAAGGCTGTCCGAGCGCTCGCCATCAGGACCGGTGACCTCAGTGAGGAATTGGCCTGGACCTCGGAACTGGGGACGGTCGATCATCAGGCACGGTTGGCCATTCCCCGGGTGAACGGACGCGCGCGCGAACTGTCGGGGTGGGTTCCCCGCGTTCCCGGACCGCCCGATACCGTGCAGCCCGTGTCGGCGGGAAGGATTCTCCACCTGGTGCCGGAGTCTCGGCCCTACGTCTCCAGTCGATTCACCTCACGGGTCCACCACACCGTGCTGGCCGAACGGGAAGCGGGCCTGGACCCCATCGTCATGACGGGGCTCGGTTTCCCCCGCGCCTCGGTCATCGAGGACGTCCAGCCGGTGGAGGTACTGGACGGCATCGTCCACTACCGGCTGGATACCGGAATCGACTATTCCGCGGTGGCCGCAGACCGATGGCTCGAGGACTTCGCCTGGCTCGCGTACCAGCAGGTACGCGAGCTCCGTCCTGCTGCGATCCACGTGTCCGCCTCACAGCACGGTTTCGAGGGGATGCTGGTCGCCCTGGCGCTTCGGGACAAGACCGGCATCCCCGTCGTGTATGAGCTGCGTTCCCTCCAGGGGGCATCCGTGGGCGATGACCCCGCACAGGGGAATCCATCGGAGACCTATCGCCGCCGCGAGCAGGTGGAACGGATGTGCATGCTGGAGGCGGATGCCGTCATCGCGTCCACTACAGCCCTGGAGGACGAGTTGGTGTCCCGGGGTGTGTCCCAGGACCGGATCGCGGTCGTGCCGAACGGCGTCAGTCCTGACCAGTGCCGACCCGGTCCCCGCAACGACGCACTGGCGACCGGGTACGGGATCGTCGGGCCGACCTTCGGACACGTATCGATCCGGGACGATCGGCGCGAGCGCCCGGAGGTCCTGGTCAAGGCGGCCTCGATCCTCAAGGCACGCGGGACCCAGGTGCAGTGCGTGCTGGCCGGCAGTGGAGACCGCCAGCCGGAACTGGAGAGCCTGGCGCGGCTGTACGGAGTCCTCGACCGAATGGTCTTCACCGAGCCGGACCAGGACGGGGACGTCGCCGACCACTACGGACTGATCGACGTGTTCGTGGTTTCCCACACCCCTGAACCCGTCGCCACCTACGTCGAGCCCGGGGCACCACTGCGGGCGATGGCCATGGGCAGGCCATTGGTGGTCAGCGACCTGCCCCCCCTGAGCGAGATCGTCGACGCACCCCGCCGAGGACGGACCTTCACCGCCCTGGACCCGATCGGCCTGGCGAATGCCGTCCAGGAACTCCTCGATGATCCACCGGAGAGGCGCCGCCTCGGCACCGCCGGCCGGGAGTGGATAGCGAGGGAGCGGCAATGGACACACAACGGTTCCCGCTATCGTTCTGTGTACGAGGACGTCGTGCGGCGTACCCGCCCTCAGGGACCAGAACGCACCATGGGGGACGCGCCCGCTGGCGAAGGAGCATAAAGAGTGGAATTGCAGTTCAAGGGCGTCCTGCGGGACGAGGGCTCGCCCGTCCACGAAGCGATCTCGGCAGCCCGCTTCTTCACCGTGAGGGACAACGACGAACCCTGGATCTATGCCTACGGTCCCGTGGTCCGGGGAAATCCCTACCAGTCGTTGGTATACCGGGCCTTCGGGGACCACGGACTCGCCGTGGTGCCCGTGACCGATCCCGGGGCCTTCCCGTCCCTCCTGAAACTCCGGGGCCAGTCGCGGGGGATCGTGTACCACCTGCACTGGCTCTCCTTCGTCCACCAGGGGGCCACCACCCCGCGAAAGGCGGCTGAGCGGACCAATCGATTCATGTCCGACCTGCGAGCCTTCCGGGCCGCGGGAGGGAAGGTCGTGTGGACTGTCCACAACATGGTCAGCCACGATGCCAGGTTCCTGGACGAGGAACTGCGACTCCAGCAGGCCATCGCCTCGGAAGCGGACCTCATCCATGTGATGAGCGAGGGCACTCCGGCCTTGGTCCACGACGTGCTGCGTCTCCCCGCCGACAAGGTCGTCAATGTTCCCCATCCGTCCTACCTCGGCGCGTACGAGGACTATCTCCCGGCGGACCAGGCTCGGCTCATGCTGGGGATCGAACCGGATGAGACGGTGTATGCCGTCCTGGGGGCCATCAAGTCCTACAAGGGCGTGGAGCGCCTGCTCGAGGCCTTCGACCTCGTGCTGGAACGGTCGTCGACACCTCGTCGGCTCATCGTGGCCGGGCATGCGGACAAGGACCCCGCATCACAGGAGCTGCGGCGCAGGCTGCGGATGCACCCCTATGTCCTGCTGCATGACCGTCGTGTCCCGGGTGACCACGTCCAGCGCCTCCTGCGTGCCTCCGACCTCTTCGTCCTGCCCCACGAGAGGGCCCTCAACTCCGGTGGTGCACTCCTGGGCCCGAGCTTCGACCTCCCCGTGGTCGCCAGCCGCGTCGGCGTGCTGCCGGAGGTGCTCTCCCCGGAGTTCACCGAGTTCTTCCAGGGAGACGGGCCCGAAGACGTCGCGGACGCGCTGTTGCGCGCTGACCGGCTCGTGACACCGGAGGCTCGTCGTGCCGCACGGTCCTTCGCGGAGCACCACCACAGCAGGACCGTCTCGAGACGACTGGCCGACGTGGTGCGCGAACGCCTGAACCTGGACACCGACGGACCACTGTGACCGTACGCATGACACCGCGGGGCGGCCGGCGGAGGCCACCACACCGGCCACGCGTCGGCCTGGTGGGGTTCTTCGGGTGGGGCAACTACGGTGACGAACTCTTCCTGCAACTCTGGCGTCGCGTGCTGTCGCCCCACTTCGAGGTGTCTCCGGTCAATGACCTGCTCATGGAGCCGTACGTGGTCGGCGACCCCAAGGTGGTGGCGGCGCGCTACGACGCCTTCGTGATCGGAGGGGGGGACCTCATCATCCCCAATGGGGTCTCAGGTCTGTATTGGAAGCGGGAGTGGCTGGAGCGCAAGGTCTACATCGTCGGCGTCGGCGTGGCCATCTGGGGCCATCGCCACCTGCCTGAGGTCATCGAGGAGATGTCGGAGTTCTTCCGCCATCCCAATGTCCAGTTCATCAGTGCCCGGGACGAGGCCTCGGCTGATTGGATCCGCCGGTACCTGCGTCCTGTGGTGCCTGTGTCCGTGCACCCTGACCTCGTCTTCGCCTCCAGGATCCCACCCCCCCGGGACTACGGCGGCCGGAAGACACTGGGCATCAGCGTGCGCCAGGGCCTGTTCAACCGAGACCACGACTTCGGCCAGCTCGACCGTCTCGTGACCGTCGCCCGCCGGCACGGGTACGGGATCAGTGTCATCGAACTGGGCAGCGGCCGTCAGCGCCGTCGTGACGCCCGGGCGATCCGGAGGCTTCCCTTCATCCCGGACGAGGTGGTCTCCAGTGCGGACGTCAACGTGCTCTCCGCAGCGATCGGTGGACTGGACGCATTCGCCAGCATGAAGTTCCACGGCCTCGTGGTGGCCCTCATGTACGGCGTGCCCGCCCTCGCGCTGACACCCAACGCCAAGAACGTCGGCCTGCTGGCCTCGATCGACCGCCCGGACCTCATCGGTGATCTGGAGGGGGAGCTCGACCTCTCCCTGAGGTTCCGCCGCCTCCAGGAACCAGTGGACCGGGAGCGCGTGTCCGGCCTGGTCGACGAATCCAGCAAGGCCCTGGAAACCCTGATCCGTCAGATGCTGATCCAGCTCGCCCCCGCCCAGCTCGTTCCGAGGACCCCGGCGCAGGCGGTGGAGCTCGTCCGCGATGTCCTGCCCGACTCCATCAGGCTCGGGCGGCGTCGCCTGCAGGCTGCGGGCTCCCTCAGGACCCCGCGGGCACATCCGGGACAGATCACCGACGAGGCCGAAGGAGACGCCGCGGGCTGACGGCCGGTCCGCCGTGAACGACGGCATCGCTCGGCCCCGCATGAGAGAATCGTGGGCGGACGACCGCCATTCATGAGGAGTTTGATTCAACCGATGTCGAACACGGGGGGAACTGTGCAGCGCCTGGAGAAGATCGCCTACCTCGGAGGACTGGTCCTGCTGGCGATGCTGGGGATCGCCGCCGCGATACTGTCGGCACAGGCCCTGTGGACCGGTGCTGTCGCCTGCCTCGGCCTGGGACTCGCCCTGCTTGCCCCTCTGCAGGTCATTCGGACGCGTCGCCAGCTGCACGCGTTCAAGACTGCCCTGCGCAGGGCGAGCAGCGAGCTCCACGCCGCCCTGCGCTCCACGCCTCCTGCACCGGTCCGCACGCGGACGCCGGCCCGCGCGCCCACCCGTACCCCGGCCCACGAAGACCGTGAAGTCGTCGCCCTGTTGTCCCGCAACAACCGCCATATCGTCTCCCTGGCCGAGCGGCTGGAGAAGGCGCAGGCCGGTCCCGTGCCCGCGGCCGATGTGGACCGTCTCACCGCCGAGTCGGCGGTGTTGCGCTCCGAGCTCGCCCGCCTGAGGACGGAACTGGAGCAACTCCGCGAGTCGGTGGGAGAGGGATGGACCGCGGTCCGAGCCGACCTCAACGCGCTGTCGATCGCTCGAGGCAACGGTCACCGGGATGCCGAACCTGGCCGCGCAGACGGGCAGTAGTCAACGCGCCCATGCATGAGATCCACTCTCCAGCCGGTCCTTCCGGCGTGCCCCAGCCTCTCCTTCCGCTCCGGGGGCCCTCCTCGCAGGTGCTGTCGCTCGTCGCCGACGTCCTGGCGGCCGGACCCTCTGACATCGGCCACCCGGTGGTACTGGACTACGTCCAATGGCCGGAACCGGTAGGTGCCGCAACCCCGGAACTGGCGGACCCCCACGCAGAGACCCGGCACATGGCGCAACTGGGCCTCATGTCACGACTCGGTGCGAGGCTCGATATGGCGTCCGTGGCGTGCGACGACGTACCGGGGGCGGCCGGTTCGGCGTTCGCGCCCGACCCGTCCGTACGGTTCGGGCAGAGGTCGGCAGACCAGGACGCCCGACGCTATCTCGTCTTCAGGGACCGACTGGCGGACTTCCTGTCCTGGGCGCCGGCAGCATACGGCCGATTGGCACAGTTGGTGGCGCGGGACGTCGACGATGCCGTCGCCGAGGCCTGTGCGGCGGATCCGGACTACCGCCGGGAGCTGCTGGACCGGCTCGCGGTGTCGGACCACGCGGGGGACCTGCCCTGGGAGCGGTGGCGCCCGGAGACCAGGGGTCTGGCCATCCTCTACAACTTCGCGCCCTTCGCGGACACCGGGTCGACAGTCGCCTCCAAGCGCCTGAGGGATTTCGGACGTCCCGTGGACGTCATCTCGGTGTCCTATGTCAACCACAAGAAGATCGACCCCACCATCCACGTCCTGTCACGTCCCTACGTGGACCAGCAGTGCTATCTCGACATGCGTCCGTCGTGGGCCTCGTGGGAGGCGTACGAGGAATTCTGCCGGGAGGGACTGGACCAGGTCACCTCGTGGATGGCGGAGGGGAGGGACTACGAGTTCCTCTACAGCCGGGCGCACTGGGCGTCCTCCCACTATCTTGCCGCCGGGTACAAGCAACTCCATCCCGAGGTCGAATGGGTCGCCGAGTTCTCCGACCCACTGTCCCTGGACGTGGAGGGAAGGCGACGCGGGGACGCGCTCGATCGCGACAATCCCTTCCTGTCCGGACTGGTGGCACCCGTGGAACAGCAGTACGGGCGTATCCCGGACGATCACTTCACCATCTTCGGGCTGGCGGAGATCCTGCCCTATGCCCAGGCGGAAACCATCCTGTTCACCAATGAACACCAGATGGCCTCCATGCTGGAACATGTCTACAGTCCGGAACTCGTCGCCCGGATCGAACGCCACGCCCGGGTCTCCCATCACCCGACGCTGCCCCCCGTCTACTACGGTGCCCGGTCAGTGGACTACGCGGTGGATCCCACCAAGGTGAATCTCGCCTACTTCGGCGAGTTCTACGCGACCCGGGGCATCACGGACCTGACGGTGGCGCTCAAGATGCTGCCGCCCGCGGTCCGCGACCATGTCCGACTGCACGTCTTCACGAACTTCGTCCCGGAGGGCGGCCTCGGTGCCCGGCCCCCGGGCTTCTCGGCAGCGTCCTTCAAGGCCCTGGTCAAGCGGGCCGAGGACGGGATCGGGGCCCACGGCATCGAGCACCTCGTCGAGTACAACGCCTCGCTCCCGTACCTGGAGTTCCTCGCGGTGACGGCGGCGTTCGACTACCTCATCGTCAATGACGCGCACTCCGGCCCCAACCACCCCGTCAATCCCTTCCTTCCCTCCAAGTGGAGTGACTACGCCGGGTCGACCACACCGGTATGGGCACTCGTGGAGGACGGAAGCATCCTCAGTGGGAAGCCGGCCCGGGTCAAGACACCCGTCGGGGATCCCAATGCCGCACGGGAGATGCTCTGGCGCCTCGTGGAAGAGAAACTGGGAGGCCGGCTCGATGGCTGAACCGATGCCGGGGGACATCCGACCCCTGTTGGAACAGATGGGACGCGCCAGCACGCCGCCCGTCAACACCACCAGCTATCACGTGGAGCTGGTCAGCATTGCCGGGTACGACCGCGTCGTCCCCAGCGACCTCGGTGAATCGTCCGATCCGGTCTTGGTGGTCGGCAGTCGCGATCTCCTGCGACGGGTCCGCCGTCATCATCCCCTGGTCATCGCCGCTCCCGGCATGACCGCGGTCCAGCAGGAGGCCCATGGTCGCCTGCGCACCGTGATCGACGCTGCCGCATTCGTCAACGGCCCCTGGTCAAGCACCGGGACCGGTCCGCGACGGCACCTGGCCAGTGAATTGAAGGAGCTGGTGCAGGCGAACCACACGGCGAAGGTCACGACGTACGTGATTCCCGACGTACCCGGTCGCGACCGACCTCCTGGTGTCCGGGACCTGGTGGACAAGTTCACCTTCACCATCACGCCAACCACTGGCGATCCGGACACGGAGGGAAGCCCACGGTCGTTGCTGCTGGAGACCCTGATCGACTACGCGAACCGAGAGGACGAGGACTAGATGACGCACTCCAGCCCCCTGGCAGGGCGATCCGTCGTCTGGGCAGTCCCAGACCGCGATTCTTCCGGGGACCACGGAGCGCGCTGGATGGATCAGGCAGTGTCCGCCCTGCGGTCGGCGGGTGCGCGCGTGAGCGTCCAGCCCGTGGGCACCGGGGAACAGCCTGCTGACCTGTCGGAGGCTCTGGCAGACGCGGAAGTGGTGCTGGCCACCAGCATGGCCGTGGGGAAGGCTCTTGCCACTTCCGGCGTGAGCCGCCGGCAATTGTGGACCGTCGTCCAGGACGCACCCGGCGAGCCGCTCGTCGTCGCCGGCGCCCGGGAGGATGACCTCCGGCAGGCGGTGGCCACGTCACGCAAGGTCGTGGTCTTCGACGAGGAGGCCCGGAGCACTGTCGAGGGCACGGTCTGGGATGCGGCCATGAATGTCCTGGTGTACCCCACGGCCGGGTCCGGGCCGCTGCCTCGATTCCGGGCCTCGGCCGACGGCCCGGCTGCGCTCGTCATCAACCTCGACCTCACCGGGCCACTCGGGCTGGCCGCCGTCCGCGAGCACGCATCGAGGATCCGGGCGGAACGGAACCCCCGTCCCGTGTTCCTCGTCTGCGGACCCGAGATCCAGGCCGACCTCCGTGTGGACCCCGTGTACCGGGAGTTCGCTGCGATCCCCGGCGCCCGGACGGTCGCCCTGGACGACGAGGCCCTGGCTACCGCCCTCCACGGGGTCCGTCCGTTCGGCTTCCTACCCCGGGCGGAACAGGGCGAGGACCACCGGGTCTCAGCGGCTCGCATCTGGTTCGACGAATGCGGCATCGAGTTGTTCGCCCAGCACGGTGCCCTGCCCGCCCTGCCTCAGTTCGCCGATATCGCGCGCTGGGCGCCGTCCACCCTGACCGATGACCTGGACGGCCTGGCCGGACGACGCGTCGCGCCGCGGACGGGCAGGGGGCTGTCAGGGGAACTGAGTCGAATGTTCGAGCCGTTCCTCCCCGATTACGGGGCAGTGGCCGCTCGTCCGGGGAAACTCAGGGTGCTTCTCGTCGGAGCCGACTTCAAATTCGCCGGTGACATCGTCGAAGCCCTGGCCCTGCGGGAGGACATCGACCTCAGGGTCGACCGGTGGAGGTACAACGCTGTCCCGCAGCCCGAGGAGAGCCGTCCGCTGCTGGAGTGGGCAGAGGTCATCCTCTGTGAATTCGCGAGCATCAATGCCGTGTGGTACAGCACCAACGTCCGACCGGACCAGCGGTTGATCCTGCATCTGCACGGCTACGAACTCCGCCAGCCGCACATCCACGATGTCGAGATCTCCGCGGTGGAGAAGGTGGTATTCGCTTCGGGGTTCTACCGACAGTCGGCCCTGGAGGTGACGGGATGGCCCCCGGAACGAACGACCGTGATCTCCAATTCGGTTCAGTCTGCCGACCTGGCCCGGACCAAGCTCCCCGACGCCCGCTTCCACCTGGGACTGGCCGGATTCATCCCGGAACTCAAGCGACCTGACCGGGCGCTGGACGTGTTCGAGGCGCTCCTGGAACGCGACGACCGGTACACACTGCACCTGCGCGGACACCTGCCATGGAACTACCCCTACGTGTGGAAGAACCTGGTCCGTCGGGATGCCTATCTCGCCTTCTTCGAACGGCTACGGCGCCATCCCTCGTTGCGCCGTTCGGTCGTGTTCGACCCGTTCGGACCGGATATGGGGAACTGGTTCCGGGGCATCGGCTGGACCCTGTCCACCAGTACCCGGGAGACGTTCCACCTGGCGCCTGTCGAGGGGATGGCCTCGGGAGCGGTCCCGCTGGTCTGGAGACGCGAAGGGTCCGACGAGATCTTCCCGCGGCAGTGGAATGTGGACACCGCGACCGAGGCTGCCGAACTCGTCCATGGCGTCAATGCCGACCCCGCCCGATTCGACGAGCTCAGCCTTCAGGCCGCGGCCTTCGCACGGACCTATGACGCGCGCCGCGTCGTGGCCCAATGGC
>JAPFFX010000251.1 GCA_026645375.1 Citricoccus sp. WCRC_4
GCCGATGCCCCGGTCGACCGCCGCTTCCGCGTCTTCCTGCTGAACACCGAGCACGGCCGCTCCCACGACGTCGTCGTCTCCGCCACGCACCGCCGGGTGGAGTCGGACACGGTGCTGGACACCGAGGCCAGTGGCGAGCTGCCCGTGCTGGAGGAGGAGTTCGAGGTCGTGGAGTCGGTGCTCGCCGAGGACCCGCGATGGCTCGAGGCACTGGACAAGCGCGGGATCCCGGTCGAGGAGGTCCGGGTGGCCCCGCTGTCCGCCGGCGTGTTCGAGTACCCGGAGGAGAGGGGCCGGCGCATCCTGCGCGGGCTGGCCTTCCACCAGCAGCACGAGACCGATTCCGCCTGGGCCCACCCGATCGACGGCCTGGTCGCCTACGTGGACGTGGCCGCCCGGAGCGTCGACCAGGTGATCGACCTCGGCGTGATGCCGGTGCCGGCCGAGCACGGCAACTACACCGACCCGGAACTGACCGGCCCGATCCGCACCACCCAGAAGCCCATCGAGATCACCCAGCCCGAGGGCCCGTCCTTCACCGTGACCGGGGGCAACCACGTGGAGTGGGAGAAGTGGTCCCTGGACGTCGGCTTCGACATGCGCGAGGGCCTGGTCCTGCACAACATCTCCTTCCAGGACGGCGAGCGCACCCGCCGGATCCTGGACCGGGCCGTGATCGCGGAGATGGTGGTGCCCTACGGCGACCCCTCCCCCGTGCGCTCCTGGCAGAACTACTTCGACACCGGGGAGTACCTCGTGGGCCAGTGGGCCAACTCCCTGGAACTGGGCTGCGACTGCCTGGGTGACATCACCTACCTGTCCCCCTGGGTCGTCAACAACGTGGGCGAGCCGCGGCAGGTGAAGAACGGCATCTGCATGCACGAGGAGGACTGGTCCATCCTGTCCAAGCACACCGACCTGTGGTCCGGCATCGCCTACACGCGGCGCAACCGGCGCCTGGTGATCTCGTTCTTCACCACGGTCGGCAACTACGACTACGGCTTCTACTGGTACCTCTACCTGGACGGCACCATCGAGTTCGAGGCCAAGGCCACCGGCATCGTCTTCACCTCCGCGGTGCCGGACGGGCCCACGGACTTCGCCTCGGAGATGGCCCCCGGCCTGGGCGCCCCCTTCCACCAGCACCTGTTCTCCGCCCGCCTCGACTTCGCCCTCGACGGCGGCGCCTGCCGGGTCGAGGAGGAGGACGCGGTGCGCCTGCCGATCTCCGAGGACAACCCCCGCGGCAACGCCTTCACGCGCAAGCGCACCGTGCTGGCCACCGAGCAGCAGGCCCAACGGGACGCCGACCAGTCCGTGGGCCGCACCTGGGTGGTCTCCAGCACCGAGTCCACCAACCGGCTCGGCCAGCCGGTGGCGTACAAGCTGCACCCCGAGGGGACGCCGACGCTGCTGGCGGCGGAGGGGTCCTCCATCCACCGCCGGGCCACCTTCGCCGCCAAGGCGCTGTGGGTCTCGCCGTACCACGAGGACGAGCGCTACCCCACCGGCGACTTCCCGAACCAGCACGCCGGCGACGGCGGCCTGCCGGACTGGACGCGGGCGGACCGGAACGTGGACGGCGAGGACCTGGTCGTCTGGCACACCTTCGGGCTGACCCACTTCCCGCGCCCGGAGGACTGGCCGATCATGCCCGTGGACCACGTCGGGTTCCGCCTGCGGCCCGAGGGGTTCTTCGACCGCTCCCCCGTCCTGGACGTCCCGGCCCCGACGTCCGGCCACTGCTGCGCCCCGGGCGAGGGTGGCAGCGCCGAGGCCCCGTCCGGAGAAGGCCATGGCTGCTGTAGCGGCCACTGAGACTGCCGCACCCCGCCTGTCCGGTGGATCGGGGCGGCGGCCCCGCACGTCCGTGGTGCCGCCGCCCCGGCGGGGCCGTGCACCGGGCCCCGAGGGGATCACCGCGCCCTCGAGCACCGGCCGGGCCGGTGTCCCCTCGCGCCTGGCGAGGGCGGCCACCCTGGTGGCGGCCGGCCTCGCCATGGCCTCCGTGCCGTTGCACGGCTGGATGCTGGTGGTCCATTCCCACGGCGTGGTCCTGTCCCTGCTGATGGGTGCCATGGCCCTGTGGTGCCTGTGGTGCGCGGTCGGTGCGGTCCGCCGGGGTGACGTCCCGGCGGCGGGCACGGGATGCCCCCGGGTCCGGGCGCTGCGGCACCTCTGGGTCATGGCCGGGGCGATGGCCCTGCTCCACGTGGTGCTGCTGACGGGCGGGCTCGGCGGCGGCCACGGAGCGCACGGAGCAGAAGCCGGCATCGCGACGGGCTCCACGGCGACGTCCACGACAGCCTCCACGACGGTCCTCGAGGCAGGGGCCGGAGCGGGAACCTCGCTCATGCTGGCCATCGTCGCCCTGGAGGTCGCGGTCTGCTTCGCCTGCGCGACCGCGCTGCGGACCCGTCGGTGAGCGGTGTGGAGCCGCCCTTCGGGGTGCCTCCACAGGGACGATTCCAGCCGACCCGGTGAAGACCGGTGGCGCGCGGGCACGCCTGATCGGTGACCGGGCCATCGCGGCGTGGGGTGGCCGGAACGGCCTCACACCGAGGCGTCCGGCGTTGCCCCTAGTCCTCCCGGTCCTTCTTCTCCCAGGGCCACCGCCCGGTGATCTCCAGTTCCAGGGAGAAGCTCAGGAAGGTACGGATCACCACGATCAACCCGAGCACGCCCACCGACTGGAACGTCGGGGTGATCGCCACGGTCCGGATGATGTCGGCTGCCACGAGGAGTTCGAGTCCCAGCAGGATCGACCGCCCCAGCAGCCGGCGGTAGCGGTGGTAGACCTCCCCAGGCTCGGTCCCCTTCCGGAACAGGGCCCCGGCCGCCACGAGGGTGGCGACGGCGACACCCACCACGATGGCCACGACCCCGGCGACGTCCATGGCCTTCCCGACGGCGTCCATGGTCTCCTGGAACCCCATTCGCCTGTCCCCTCGCTGCCCCTCTTGGCACGTGGTGCCGGGCCCTCGGATCAGCCGGTCCGGCGAAGCGGTCCGGACGGTAGGTGCAGGCCGCTGTGAGCGACGAGGATACACACGGTGCCCGGGGTGAGGGCCAGTGCCGGTCGGCGCCGATGCGCACGTGCGGCCGGCGGGACGAGCGCGGACGACGGTGGCGCCGCACCTGCGGAAGGTGCGGCGCCGCCGTCGTGGTGGTGGTTGAGAGGGCGGCCCTGGGGAGGGCTGCCTCAGAACGGGGTGACGCCGGTGATCGCCGCGGCGGCCTTCTCCCCGATCAGCACGGAGGGGGCGTTGGTGTTGCCGGTCGTCACCCGGGGCATGATCGAGGCGTCGGCCACCCGCAGCCCCCGCAGGCCGTGCACCCGGAACGTCTCGGGATCCACCACGGCCTCCGCCCCGGTGCCCATCGCGCACGTGCCGACCTGGTGGTGGTAGGTCGTGGTGGTGTTGCGGATGTAGGCGACCAGCTCATCGTCCGAGTCGCCCACGGCCGGGCCGGGGAAGACCTCCTGCGCGCCGAGTTCCTGCAGGGCGGGCCGGGCCGCGATGGACCGGCACTGGCGCAGCGAGAACAGCATGGCGTCCAGGTCCTCGGGCGCGGTGTACGCGCCCAGGTCGATGCGCACCGGGTCCTCCGCAGCGGGTCCGGACAGCGTCAGGCTGCCCCGGGAGGCCGGTCGCACGATCCCGGCCAGCAGGGAGAACCCCTCCTCGGGCCCCTCCATGAGCTCCCCGGCGGTGTTGGTGTACATGGGCACCGAGAAGAAGATCGGCTGGGTGTCCGGCACGGGCTTCTCCGGCGAGGACTTGGCCCAGTAGTGCACCTGGGCCGCCGCCACCTCGGGGGCCGGCTGGGGCTGCTCGGTGGTGCAGACCACCGGCACCAACAGGTGGTCGTGCAGGTTGCGCCCGACGCCGGGCAGGTCCAGCACCACGTCCACGCCCACCTCGCGCAGGTGCTCGGCGGGACCCACGCCGGAGCGCAGCAGCAGTTCCGGGGAGCCGATCGCCCCGCTGGCGAGGACCACCTCCCCCGCCTCGACCGTGAACCGATCATGCCCGCGCGTGAACTCCGCGCCCATCACCGCGCCGTCCTGGATGAGCAGGCGCCGGGCGTGCGCGCCCGTGACGAGGGTGAGCTTCGGATGGTCGACGATGGGCTTGAGGTAGGCACGCCAAGTGTTGAAGCGCTTGCGGTCCCGAAGGTTCAGCTGCATCCAGCCGACACCCTCCACCGAGCCGGCGTTGTAGTCGGGGTTCTCGGGCACGCCCTCCTGGACGGTGGCCTCGTACATGGCCTGCTGGACCGGGTGGCGCGGGTAGTCGGTGGTGACGTCCAGCGGGCCGTCCTGGCCGCGGACCTCGGGGTCACCGTCCGCGTAGGCCTCGATGGCCCGGAAGTACGGCAGCACCTCGTCCCAGGACCAGCCGGTGCAGCCGTCCTGGGCCCAGCCGTCGAAGTCGGCCCGGTCGCCTCGCACCCAGATGGTCGCGTTCAGGGCGTGCGAACCGCCGAGCACCTTGCCCCGGGGCAGGTGGACGCGGCGATCGTTGAGTTCGGGCTGTGGCTCGGTGAAGTAGTTCCAGTCCACGTCCGAGCCCCACAGGTAGCCCAGCCGGGAGACGTCGTCGATGTCCGGGTTGATGTCGTGGTCTCCGGCCTCGGCGAGGGTGACCGTGTGCCCGGCGTCCAGGAGCCGGCGGGCGATGACGCAGCCGGCGGAACCGGCTCCGATCACCAGGAAGTCGGTGGGTTCTGTGGGGGTGGTCTCGGGCATCGATGCGCTCCGTTCCGGGTCGGTCAGTGCTCTTGGCCATGCCCCGGACAGGCCACTGCAGCGCCGTCCGGGGCACGGTGATAGGCGTCACCGTAGGCAGGCACGAGGCCACGTCGATTGTCGTTCCGTGCGCAGTCCATGACGATCCGTGCACGACCGGCGGCGGTACGCTCCGCGGGTCATGCCTCCATGCCTGCCCCAGACTCATCAGGAGCGGAATTCGTCGGCCAAGACTCGCTGCATGACCGACGAATCCCGCACCTGATGTCACGCCACCGGGTTCAGTGGCGATCCCGAGCGGCTGGCTCGACCGTTCAGAGGCGCTTGACGCCGATGGTGTGGGCGGTGGTGAACTCCTCGATGGCCCATTCGCCGTTGAACCGGCCCAGCCCGGAGTTGCGCTCGCCGCCGAAGGCCACGTGGGCCTCGTCCTGGACGGTCATCTCGTTCACGAACGTCATCCCGGCCCGCACCCGCTGGGCGAACCGCACCCCGCGATCCAGGTCCTGGGTGAACACCGCCGAGGACAGCCCGTAGACGTGGTCGTTGGCCAGGGCGAGGGCGTGCTCCTCGTCCTCGGCCTTGAGGATGGCGACCATGGGGCCGAAGATCTCCTCGCGGGCGATCTCCATGTCCGCGGTGACGTCGGTGAATACGTGCGGGGGCACCACCCGCCCGGTGATCTCGCCCTCGACCGCCACGGTCGCCCCGGCCTCCCTCGCCCCGGCGATCTTGGCCTTCAGCCCTTCCAGTTGGGAGTCGTTGACGACCGGGCCCACCAGGGTGCCCTCGGCAGCCGGGTCCCCGAACTTCACCGACTGCGCGGCGGCGGTGAACTTGGCCACGAACTCGTCATAGACCGGGGCCTGGACGATGATCCGGTTCACCGACATGCAGATCTGCCCGGAGTGCAGGAAGGTCCCCGGCACGGCCTGCCCGACCGCGGCGTCCACGTCGGCGTCGTCCAGGACCACCAGGGGGGCGTTGCCGCCCAGCTCCAGGGACACCTTCTTCAGGTGCTCCCCGGACGTGGCCACCGTGCCCACGTTCTGGCCCACCGGGGTGGAGCCGGTGAAGGAGATCAGCCTGGGGACCGGGTGCGCCACGAACGCATCCCCGATCTCCGACCCGGCGCCCACGACGACGGAGAGCACCCCGGCGGGCAGGCCGGCCTCCTCGACGATCCGGGCCAGCAGCAGCCCGCCGGTCACCGGGGTATCGCTGGCGGGCTTGATCACCACGGCGTTGCCCACCGCCAGGGCCGGGGCGACCGAGCGCTGGGACAGGTGCAGCGGGAAGTTCCACGGGCTGATCACCCCGACCACCCCGACCGGGGTGC
>JAPFFX010000311.1 GCA_026645375.1 Citricoccus sp. WCRC_4
GAGACCAGGGAATGGCTCGCCCTTGGCGTGTTGGTCCTTGCGGTGACGTTGCTGGCCATCGATGGAACCGTCCTGTACCTGGCTGTCCCCTCGCTCACTGCAGACCTGGCGCCGACGGCGGCGCAGATCCTGTGGATCGGGGACGTCTATTCCTTCGTGCTCGCCGGGCTGCTGGTGACCATGGGTAACCTGGCCGATCGCATCGGCCGGAAACGATTGCTGATCATCGGCAGCCTGGCCTTCGGGCTGGCGTCCATGGCCGCGGCCTTCGCCCCGTCCGCAGAGGCGCTGATCGCGGCGCGTGCGCTGCTGGGGGTCGCCGGGGCCACCATCATGCCCTCGACCCTGTCGATCATCCGGAACATGTTCCACGATTCCGTCCAGCGCACCCGGGCCATCGCCTTGTGGTCGGCCGGTGCCATGGCCGGTGGTGCGGTAGGGCCCTTGGTCGGCGGGATGCTGCTGGAATGGTTCTGGTGGGGATCGGTGTTCCTGATCAACCTCCCGGTGATCGCATTGATCGTCGTGTTCGGCGTCTGGTTGCTGCCCGAATCCCGCAACCCCACGGCGGATCGAATCGACCTTGCCTCAGCCGTGTTGTCCGTGCTCGCCATCGTGCCGGTGGTCTATGCCATCAAGCAGGCTGTCGGCAAGGGACTGGACTGGTCCGTGCCGATCACCGTTGCGCTCGGCCTCGCCGCGGGTTGGGCCTTCGTGCGGCGGCAACGGCGCCTGGCCACCCCCATGGTGGACATCAGCCTGTTCCGTATCCCGGCCTTCGGCGGGGCCGTGGCAGCCAACACGCTATCCGTCTTCGCGTTCTTCGGCCTGTTGTTCTTCTTCTCCCAGTACCTGCAGCTGGTCCGTGGTTACTCGCCCTTCTGGGCCGGGCTGGCCGAGTTGCCGGCCACCATCGCGTCCATGGCCGTCGTGGTCGTCGTCGGGTTCCTGCTGTCCAAGCTGGGGCTGGGCCGGGCCATTGCCGCAGGCCTGTTGCTCGGGTCATTGGGGCTGGTCGCACTGGGGTTCTCGGAGGGGTTGCCCACGTACTGGGCCATCGGAACCTCCCTGGCCGTCATCGGCCTGGGGATCGGCCTCGCCATGACACTCTCCACCGACGCGGTGGTCTCGGCAGCGCCCCCGGAAAGGGCCGGCGCCGCCTCCTCGATCTCGGAAACGGGCTACGAACTCGGTGTGGCCCTGGGTATCGCCGTGCTGGGCTCGATCCAGACGGCGATCTACCGCGCCAACCTTCATATCCCCGTCGGTACGCCACCGGAGGTGGAGGTCGCCGTCCAGGACTCGCTCGCCAGCGGGGCCAGCGCACTGGGCGGCCAGCACGAGGCCCTGCTGACCATGACCCAGGCGGCCTTCACCCACGGAATGCAGGTAACTTCCTACGTGGCGGCCGGCGTGCTGCTCGTGGCCGCGGGCATCGCCTGGTGGCTCATCCCCTCGGTCCCCCATCAGAAGGTCAAGAATGCAACCCACTGAACCCCTTGCCACTCGTGACAAGGAACGCACGCGCAAGGCCATCCTGGAGGCGGCCGTGCAACTGATGTCCGAACAGGGAGCCGGGGTCAGCCTCGCTGACATCGCCGCGCAGGCCGGTGTCTCCAAGGGCGCCTTGACGCACCACTACCGGAGCCGGGGCGCCTTGGAGGAAGCGATCCTGATCGATTCGGCCGAGCGTTTCTGGACTGACGTCCACGAGCACGTCGACCTCTCGGAGAACCGATCCGGCAAACTCCTGCGGGGTTACATCCGGGCGCTCACCTCCGGCAGTGCCGTCACCCGGGAGGTGTTCTCACCCACCTCGATCCTCGTGGTCATCGGCAACAACCAGGACATGCACCACCTGATGGTCCAAGACGCCGAGAGATGGCGGGCGGCCTTTGCCGCCGACGGCCTCGACCCGGCCCTGTCGCTGGTGCTCCGCCACGCCGCCGAGGGCCTCGCCGCCGGCATCGACACCCCCTACCTCACCACCACGGAACTGAACCAGGCACGCGCCACACTTCTGCACCTCGCAGAGCCCGCACAGGCCGATCACCGCGAGGGGGAACGGTTCTCCCCGGGGCCTCAACGTGAGGGCAGCGAGTCTCCGTAGTATCGCGGGGTAGGGATCGCACCATGAGGCCAGGTCCGGCAACGGTCCCCGGTGCCGGCCCGGGGCTGTGAGACGGCCTTGGGGACGACCTGACCAGGTGCTGCTGCTCCCAGCAGAACCCAGCGATGCTCGGCCGGAACATCGCCCCTGACGCGGCTGGGTCAAACTGAGGACGTATGCCAGACTTCACGCAAGCAGTCCCGGTGTTCAGAGGCAACTGATTCACCAGTCCGCGCACGGAAGGAAGGTGGAGATGTCCACTCCCGACTCGGAGTCCCCGAACGGCGACGGTCAGGCCCTGCCGGATATCCCCCCTCCCACCACGGACGAGGCCGCGGCCGCAGACGTCAACTACGACGAGGTCTTCTACCCGGCCCGGCCCCGCGCCGCGCGCCCGAGGGCGCGCCGCAACCAGCAGTTCGGTGCGGCCAAGCCTCCCTTCGATCCGGTGGGGACGAACCCGGCCTACGTCCAGTGGCTGCGCGGGCAGTCCATGCTGGGGGACGCCAAGACGCTGGGCCGCCAGTTGTCCGGCCAGGCCAGCATGTGGCAGCACGCGTACGCCCGCCCCGATCCGCGCCGCGCCGTGGAGGCCGCCAGCGTCTGGGTGACCTCCTATCCGCTGGCCGTCATCACCGAACCGGGGCAGTCCTTCCTGGGGGCGCTGGGCAACCCCGCCCTGTGGGACGCCTTCGCACAGATCGGCATCACCGCGATCCACACCGGGCCCCTGAAACGGGCCGGAGGGCTGGACGGATGGAACTACACCCCCAGCGTGGACGGCCATTTCGACCGCATCAGCATGGCCATCGATCCCCTCTTCGGCACCGAGGACGAGTTCCGCGCGATGTGCACCGTGGCCAGGGACCATGGCGGGACGGTCATCGATGACATCGTGCCCGGGCACACCGGCAAGGGCGCGGACTTCCGGCTGGCCGAGATGAACTACCGGGACTATCCCGGCCTGTTCCACATGATCGACATCCCGGAGTCGGACTGGCACCTGCTGCCCGAGGTCCCGGCCGGGAAGGACTCGGCCAATCTCGACCGGGAGTGCGAGCGCGCCCTGCAGGACGCCGGGTACATCATCGGGGAGCTGCAACGGGTGATCTTCTACGAGCCCGGGGTCAAGGAGACCAACTGGAGTGCGACCCGGGCCGTGCTGGACACCGAGGGGAAACCGCACCGCTGGGTCTACCTGCACTACTTCAAGGACGGGCAGCCGTCCCTGAACTGGCTCGATCCGACGTTCTCGGGCATGCGCATGGTGATGGGAGACGCCTTGCACTCCCTGCTGGACCTGGGCGCCGGTGCGCTGCGCCTGGACGCCAACGGCTTCCTCGGCGTGGAGAAGGGCTCGGACCAGGGGGCCGGCTGGTCCGAGGGCCACCCCCTGTCCGAGGCGGCGAACCAGCTGCTGGGGTCCATGGTGCGCAAGGTCGGCGGCTTCACCTTCCAGGAACTGAACCTCTCCATCGACGACATCAAGACGACGTCCATGACCGGCCCGGACCTGTCCTACGACTTCGTCACCCGGCCTGCCTACCACCACGCCTTCGTCACCGGTGACACCGAGTTCCTGCGGCTGGCCCTGCGCGAGGCCCTGGCCATCGGCGTGGACGCCGCCAGCCTGGTCCACGCCCTGCAGAACCATGACGAGCTCACCTACGAGCTGATCCACTTCGCCGTGCGGCACCGGGACCGGGAGTTCGAGCTCGGCGGACGGGTCCTCACCGGCGGGGAACTCGCGGAGCACGTCCAGTCCACGCTGCGCGAGCGGATCACCGGTCCGGCGGCCCCCTACAACCTCACCTTCACGACCAACGGGATCGCGTGCACGACCGCCAGCGTGGTCACCGCGACCCTGGGGATCACCGACCTGGAGCAGATCACCGACGACCAGCTCGAGCAGGTCCGCCGAGGACACCTGCTGCTGGCGATGTACAACTCCCTGCAGCCCGGGGTCTTCGCCCTCTCGGGATGGGACCTGCGGGGCGTGCTGCCGGTACCCCGGGAGGAGGTCTCCGAGCTGATCGCCCAGGGTGACACCCGGTGGATCAACCGCGGGGCGCACAACCTGATGGGCATGGCCCCCGAGTCCCGCTCGTCCGGTTCGGGACTGCCCCGGGCCCGCAGCCTGTACGCCCCGATCCCGGTGCAGCTGTCCGACGAGGACTCCTTCGCCCGCCGGCTCGCGCGCATCCTCGAGGTCCGGAAGGAGCACGGCATCGCCGCCGGCGAACTGCTCGATGTGGCCCAGGCATCCCATCCCGGCGTGCTGGGCCTGGTCCAGCGCACCGCCACGGGCGAGCTCGCCGTCACCGTGCTGAACTTCTCCGCGGACACGGTCAACGCCACCGTGTCCTCACCGCAGCTCACGGCGGACCGCGTGGTGATCGACGCCTTCACCGAGGAAGTCTGCGGAACCGTCGGCAGGGGACAGGACATCGACATCACCCTGCCGGCTCACGAGGGGACGCTCCTGGTCCTCGAAGCGCCGTGATGCACGCCTGACGCTCCCGGGTCATCTTTCGACCTCCAGTTGCCCGGATCGGGCCGGCGTCGGGGACAATGGGACGAAACGGGACCGGGACGCGGTCAGCACCGCGAGACCGACCGGCCCTCACCCCCTGCTGGAAGGACCCCCGTGGCAGAACACCAGTTCGGCTTCCGTACCCGCGCCCTGCACGCCGGCGCCGTCCCCGACGCCGTGCACGGATCCCGCGCCGTGCCGATCCACCAGACCACCTCCTACGTCTTCGAGTCCGCCCAGGACGCCGCGAACCTGTTCGCGCTGCAGAAGTACGGCAACATCTACTCCCGGATCGGCAATCCCACGGTCGCCGCGTTCGAGGAGCGGATGGCCTCGCTGGAGGGCGGCATCGGGGCGGTGGCGACGGCGTCCGGCATGGCCGCGGAGTTCGTCACCTTCGCGGCCCTCTGCCAGGCCGGGGACCACATCGTGGCCTCCTCCAAGCTCTACGGCGGCACCATCACCCAGCTGGACGTCTCGCTGCGCCGGTTCGGGATCGAGACCACGTTCGTGAACTCGATGGAGGCCGAGGACTTCGCCGCGGCCATCCAGCCGAACACCAAGGCCGTCTACACGGAGATCGTGGCCAACCCCTCCGGGGACATCGTGGACCTGCCCGGCCTGGCGAGGGTGGCCCACGCCGCCGGCGTCCCGCTCGTGGTGGACTCCACGCTGACCCCGCCGTACCTGATCCGCCCGTTCGAGCACGGGGCGGACATCATCATCCACTCGGCCACCAAGTTCCTCGGCGGGCACGGCACCACCCTGGGCGGCGTCGTCGTCGAGTCCGGGCTCTTCCCGTGGGACAACGGCAGGTTCCCGTCCATGACCGAGCCGGTCCCCTCCTACGGGGACGTGTCCTGGTGGGGCAACTTCGGTGAGTACGGCTTCCTGACGAAGCTGCGCTCGGAGCAGCTGCGTGACTTCGGCCCTGCCCTCGCACCGGCCTCGGCCCAGCAACTGATGATCGGCATCGAGACCCTGGCCCAGCGCATGGACGCCCACCTGGCCAACGCCCAGCGGGTGGCCGAGTGGCTCGAGGCCGACGAGCGGGTCAGCTGGGTCAACTACGCCGGCCTGCCCTCCCACCCCCACCACGAGCGCGGCAGGGACCTGCTGCCGCTGGGCGTGGGCTCCGTGTTCAGCTTCGGCGTGAAGGGCGGGCGCGACGCCGGCGCCGAGTTCATCTCGAACCTGCAGCTGGCCAGCCACCTGGCCAACATCGGCGACGCCAAGACCCTCGTGCTGCACCCGGCCTCCACCACGCACCAGCAGCTGACCGCCGAGCAGCTCGTGTCCGGCGGCATCCCCGAGGACCTGATCCGCATCTCCGTGGGCATCGAGGACGTCGAGGACATCCTCTGGGACCTCGACCAGGCCCTGGAGGCCGCCGTGAACGCCACCCTGAAGGAGGCCGCCAAGTGAGCACCGTACTGCCTGACCGTACCTGGACCGGACCGTCCGCGCCGGAGCGCCTGTCGCTGCTGCGCCAGACCGAGTCGATCGCCATCGTCGGCGCCTCGGACAAGCCCGCCCGCGCGTCGTACTTCGTGGCGACCTACCTGCTGTCCTCTACCACCTTCCGGGTCTACTTCGTCAACCCGATCCTGGCCGAGCAGGGCAAGCAGATCCTCGGCCACCCGGTGTACGCCTCCCTGGACGACCTGCCCGAGGTCCCGGACCTCGTGGAGGTCTTCCGCAAGGCCGAGGACACCCCGGGCATCGTGGAGGAGTCCCGCGAGGCCGGTGCGAAGGCCGTCTGGCTGCAGCTGGGCATCTGGAACGAGGAGGCCGCCCACCTGGCGGAGTCCTACGGGATGGACATCGTGATGGACCGCTGCGTGAAGATCGAGCATGCCCGCTTCCACGGCGGCCTGAACCTCGCCGGCTTCAACACCGGCGTGATCTCCTCCAGGCGCCAGGAACTGGACCGCTGACCCGGCCGACGGCGGCCGCCCCGCGTCTCGAGGCGGCCGCCGTCGACGGGGACCCTCAGGGGCCCGCTCAGGAGGTGAGCAGCGACTTGACCACTCCGGCGGGCCCCTTCATCGGGACGAGCCGGGCCACGGCCTTGACGTTGTCCAGTCGCTTGGGCCGGAGGTTTCGCGCCCTCTGCAGTTCGCCGTGATGGGCGCCCAGCACGATCACGGCCCCGGCGAAGGCGGGGATGGTCCACTGCAGCAGGCGAAGCCGCTCCTGTGCCTCCTGCAACTCCGGGGAGGCGGTGGGCGAGGGTTCGGTGGCGCCTTGGGCGCCCTGCTGGGACAGCTCATCCACCTTCCTGCCGAGCATCCCGGAGTACAGCGTCACGGCAGCGCCGGCCACGGTCACGCCGGCCTTGACCCACGTCCAGCGCATGACGCCCTGCTGGGCCACGTAGCGGCCCTTGTTCTCCCAGAGGATCGGCGCCCAGGTGCCCAGGTGCGCGGCGAAGGCCGCTGTCTGCACGGGTGCCCAGCGCTTCCAGCCCAGGCTGGACAGTCGCGTGCGCTCGGTGGGGTCCTTCGCCTGGGCGGTGGCGCCGTTCAGGCCCACCGCGCCCATCAGCGAACCACCGAACCACGCGGCAGCGCTCAGGTCATGGACGGACCGGGCGACGAGGTTTCCTGACATGGTGTTCCTGCCTTCCTTGAGGGATTGGGGAGGACGGCCGCGGACGGCCGGTGACCTCCACCCTTCCGTTCCCCGCCCCGGCTCGTAAAGGCCCCTCACCCGAACGGACCGTGTTCACCGGGTTCCAGCGCCATGACTGCGCGGCTGCCAGGCACGGGGGCCTCCCCGCCGGCCGGTCTCCTAGAGTGAGGGGATGACGAAGACTCCGAGGGACGTCCACCAGCTCGCCCGCGAGGTCTTCGGCTGGGAGGAGCTGCGCCCCAGCCAGGCCGAGGCCGTGGAGGCCGCGGTGTCCGGGCGGGACGTGCTGGCCGTGATGCCGACCGGTTACGGGAAGTCGGCCGTCTACCAGCTGGCCGCCCTGATGGTGGACGGGCCCTGTGTGGTCGTCTCCCCGCTGATCGCCCTGCAGGCCGACCAGCGCGACGGCCTCAACGAGCTGGCCGGGAGGGCCCCGACGCACGCCGTGGCCATCAACTCCTCCGTCTCCGCCCGCGAGCAGGAAAGCGCCTGGCAGGCCCTGGAGGACGGGACGGCGAAGTTCGTGTTCCTGACGCCCGAACAGCTGGCCAAGGACGAGATCCTGGAACGGCTGCGGGCCGTCGGCCCGGCCTTCCTCGTGGTGGATGAGGCCCACTGCGTCTCCTCCTGGGGTCACGACTTCCGGCCGGACTACCTGCGGCTCGGCGCCTCACGGGACCGGATGGGTTCACCGGCCATCATCGCGCTCACCGCCACCGCCTCCACCCCGGTCCGGGAGGAGATCGTGGCGGGGCTGGGCCTGTCCGATCCGCTCGTCATCGCCCTGGGCTTCGACCGGCCCAACCTGCACCTGGCCGTCCACCGGCACCACGAGGACCACCACAAGCACGCTGCCGTCCTGGAGCAGGTGGCCGGCCTGCCATACCCGGGGCTGCTCTACACGGCCACGCGGCGGGAGGCCGAGGACTACGCCGAGCGCCTCGTCGAGCACGGCCTGACGGCCCGGGCGTACCACGCCGGCCAGAAGACCGCGCTGCGGGACGAGACCCTGGAGCTGTTCCTGGACGGCGGCCTGGACGTGGTGGTGGCGACCAGCGCGTTCGGCATGGGGATCGACAAGGCGGACGTGCGGTTCGTGGTGCACGCCGACATCACCGACTCCCTGGACACCTACTACCAGGAGGCCGGCCGTGCCGGACGCGACGGCGAGGACGCCCAGGTGGTGCTGCACTACCGCAGCGAGGACCTCGGGCTGCGCAGCTTCTTCAGCTCCCAGCAGGCGGACCAGGAGGTGGTGAACGCCGTCGTCAAGGAATTGCAGGGAGCGGACGACCCGGTGCGGCTGACCCACCTGAAGGATGCCGTGGACGTGAGCGCCCGCCGCGTCACCGGCACGGTCAACCTGCTGCAGGCCGCCGGCGCCGTGACCTCCACCCGGGAGGGACTGCTGCTGGCGGAGAGGGTGGGTCCGAAGACGGCTGCGCGGCTGGCCGAGGAGACGGCCGAGAGGCTGGAGCGCATCGACCGCTCACGCATCGAGATGATGCGCGGGTACGCCGAGACGGACGGGTGCCGCCGCCAGTACCTGCTGGGATACTTCGGCGAGGAACTCGCGGACCCCTGCGGCAACTGCGACAACTGCGATAACGGCACCGCCGTGGACCTGACGCACGACGACGACCGGTTCCCCCTGCAGAGCGCGGTGACCCACCGGGAGTGGGGGCCGGGGATCGTGATGAGCGTCGACGACGACCGCCTCACCGTGCTGTTCGAGGAGCAGGGCTACCGGACCCTGTCCCGGGACGCCGTGGAGGAACAGGACCTGCTCCACCCGGCGTGAGCCCGTGCCCCCGACCTGGAACGCGGACGCGTTCCGGGCAGGGAGCACGGGCGGTTGGGCTCAGGGCCGGCGGGTCGTGCCCGAGGGGCCGCCGCGGCCGAGGAAGCGCTCGGCCATGCCGATGAGCCCGCTCGATCCCGACTGACGGTGCCCGCCCTGGGCGCCCCGGCCCTTCGTGCCGCGCTGGCGCAGCGCGTCCTTGCCCTGGCTGATCAGCCGACGCCCCTCCGGGCTGTTGGCGTAGTGGCGGGCCCGGTTGAACAGGTTCTTCAATGCCATGGTGTCCTCCTGGATGGTCGGTGGGTGGACGGTAGTCCCCGAGTATGCCCCTGTGGGATCGATGCGCCAAAGTCGCGAGCCCCGGGGAGAGGTCCCGGCCCGACTGGGCCGAGGGCACGAGCAGGGCCCCGGGTATCCGGCTGCGGAGGGGAATCGCATACGCCGGGCCCGGGGCCCCTGTCATCACTCGCACCTTCATCACTCGCACCTTGATGAGGCTCCTTCAGCGTAGGGCCCGTACTTGTGCGGACACCGGGTACAGACTGTGAGATCGCTGGCAGTCCCACCTCGGCCCCCGGCGGGCGAGGCCGGATGGGGCCGCGGGACGTGTCAGGGCCCCGGGGAGTCCGGCTGCGTGAGGGGAACGCATTGTGCCGGGCCCGGGGCCCTCTGTCATCACTCGCACCTTGATGAGGTGCCTCCAGCGTAGGAATCGGATGTGGGAATGGACCGGGAGCACGCTGTGAGCTTCCTGAGAGCCCGGGAGGGCGACCCCAGGCGCAGTGTCCATACCGATCCCCGCCCCACGCCAGGGGACGGTCGGCGCGGCCCTCTCGACACCCGGCCAGACGGGCCGCGGCCCGTCAGCCGAGGACGTCGGTCCGGCGATTGGCCAGCACGGGCAGGAAGGACCGGACCTCGTCGATGCGCTCCCGGGTGACGTCGGCGGTGGTGATCGCCTCGCCCTCCTCTTCGAGGGAGGCCACGGGGATGGCCAGCGGGTCCACGATCGCCGAGTGCCCGATCGTGTTGTCGCTGCGGGTGTCGGCAGCCACCACCCACACGGTGTTCTCCACGGCGCGCGCCTTCAGCAGGGTCTGCCAGTGCTCGATCTTGTGGTCGCCCTTGAACCAGGCGGCCGGCACCAGCAGCACGTCGGCCCCGTCCACGGCCAGGGCTCGGGCCACCTCGGGGAAGCGCAGGTCGTAACAGGTCATCATGCCGAAACGCAGCCCGCCGATCTCGACGATGGACAGGTCCCGCTCGCCCGGGGTGATCCGGTCGGACTCCTTGTACTTGAAGGCGTCGTAGAGGTGCATCTTGCGGTAGGTGTCCACGATCCTGCCGGTGGCGTCCACCGCGACGAGCGTGTTGAACGGTCGGTCGGTGCCCGAGGGCTCGTACCCGCCGGCCACGATCGCGATCTGCAGGTCCGCGGCGATCCGGGTGAGGTCGCGCACGAAGCTGGACCAGCCGGCGTCGACGGCCTCGGCGAACGAACCGGCCACGTGCCGCACCGTGAACATGGACTCCTCGGGGAACAGGATGAGCTCGGCCCCGTCGTCCCGGGCCTGACCGGCCAGCCGTTCCATGGTGGCGACGTTCTCTGCGGCCACTCCGGTGGGGCGGAATTGTCCGACGCTGATCCTCATGGGCCCGTGCTCCTCGACTTCTCCGGCGGTGTCCTCCCACCCTAGTCCCCGGCCGGTCGCACCAGCCGGCGCAGGGGCCAACGCGTGAACGGCGCGTAGGGGGCCACCAGCACCGCGGGCCCGTCCAGGTCGACGCCGGCCCGGGTCCCGGCACCCTCGGCCGCCAGGTCGTGGAACAGGATGAGCCGGCTGCCGGGCACCCACACGGTCCAGGACCACGTGGACCGTGCCGGGTCCACGGAATCGATCCGGAACGGCACCCTCAGGCCGGCGGGCCCATGGACGGTCCCCCGGGCCCCGGGCCGGATCACCTCGCCCTCGGCCTCGACCCGGCGGATGTGCGGCGCCCACCCGGGCCAGGCGTCGAACCGCTCGTACCGGGCCCAGGCCACCTCCGGTGAGGCAGCCCCGCGGACCTCGACGCGACGATGCATGCGGCCATCGTGCCAGTGCGCGGGCCGGCGCGGAAGGCCCCGGCCCGCAGCGGGCCCCGGCGGGGTCAGGCGAGGCCCGGGGGGAGGAGGCGCCCCCCGCCCATGGAACGATGACGGACCCCGCCCTACCCTGAGGTCATGCCTGTTGCCGGTGCCCCGGGCCCGTCGGCGCCCTCCCCCCGCGCCCCCTCTCCCCCGCGCGCCGTGGCCACGGACGTGCTCATCGTGGGCGCCGGGCCCACCGGGCTCATGGCGGGGGCCTGGTGCGCCCGGCTCGGACTGCGGGCCGTCGTCGTGGACGCCAAGGCCGGGCCGACCCGCGAGTCCCGCGCCCTGGGCCTGCAGTCCCGGTCGCTCGAGGTGTACCGGCAGCTCGGGCTGGCGGACGCCGTGGAGCGGGAGTCCGTCCCGGCCCGCGACATCAGTCCCGGCATCGGCCGACGGCTGCTGGGCACCATCCACCTGGACCAGGTCGGCCACCGGCTCACGCCGTTCCCGGGGCTGCACATCCTGGAGCAGAGCGCGAACGAGCGGATCCTCGCCGAGCACCTGGCCGCCCTGGGGCGACCGGTCGCCTGGGGGTACGCCTTCCGGTCCCTGGGCACGACGCCGGAGGGCCGGGCCGTCGTCGATCTCGACTCGCCCTCCGGTCCGGTGAGGGTCCGCGCCCGGTACGTCATCGCCGCCGACGGTGCCTCCTCCCCCATCCGGCACGCGCTGGGCACGGACTTCGAGGGGACCACCAGCCCGTTCGAGTTCTACGTGCTGGACGCGCTCGGCGTGCAGGGGGTCGGTGACGGCATCGAGGTCCACTTCTCGGCGGAGCACTTCGCGCTCTGCTTCCCCATGGGCCGGGACGCACAGGGCCGGCGGCGGGCGCGGCTGCTGGGCATCCTACGCGCGCCCGAGGCCGGCACGGGGGCGCCCGGGGCCGACGCCCGGGAGATCGAGGCCCGGGCCCGGGCCGTCCTGTCCGGCACGTTCGGCATCACCTATGCGGGCACCGCGTGGGCCAGCCGGTACCGGGTGCACCACCGGGTGGCCGCCGCCTTCCGCACCGGCGCCGTGTTCCTGGCTGGCGACGCCGCCCACATCCACTCCCCCGTCGGCGCCCAGGGGATGAACACCGGCCTGCAGGACGCGCAGAACCTGGTCTGCCTGCTCGCCGACGTCCTCGCCGGCCGTGCGGACGAGACGGCGCTGGACCGCTACGAGGCCGAGCGCCGGCCCGTGGCGCTGACCTTGACCCGCACCACCGACCGGGTGTTCGCGGCGGTGACCTCCCTGCGCCCATTGGCGAGGCTCGTGCGCTCGGTGGTGGTACCGGTGGTGCTGCCCGTGGTGCTGCGGCTGATACCCCGGTCGCCGGCGGGCGGCCGGTTCTTCGGCTACCTCTCCCAGACCAGGATCCACTACTGGATGGGGCCGGACGGCAGGCCTGCTGCCGGGCAGCGGCGCGGTCGGGTGCTGGGCCGTCGCCTGCCCTGGGTTCCCGACGCCGGCCACGCGGGTCCGGTGCCCGGCGGGGACGGGCGCGGGGACAACCACGAAGCACTCAACCGCCCGGCGTGGCAGGTGCACGCCTACGGCCCGGCAGCTGTGCGGGGCGCCCGCGAGCTGGCCGAACGGCACCGGGACAAGGCCGCCGGCGTTGCCCGGCCGGCGTCGGGAGGGTGGGCGTCCGGTGCGGCCCCGGCGCGGGATGACGGGGAGCCGGAGGCGCCGGGACTGCCGGTGCACGCGTTCCGGGCGGCACCAGAGCACGGACTGCCCGACGGGACCGCCGTGCTCGTCCGCCCGGACGGCTTCGTCGCGGAGGTACTGGGCGCGGTCGCGCCGGAGGCCGTGCCTTCCCGCCCGGTGGCGAGTAGCTTACGGACGTGACGTCGGAGCCAGGGACCCGGGAGGTCGTCATGGGACGGCATGTGCAGGCGGGCGAGGTGCAGGTCTGGACCGAGCAGGTCGGTGACGGACCCGACGTGCTGCTGATCGGCGGACTCGGGGACACGGTGGAGTCGTGGCAGTTCCAACTGGACGGGCTGGCGGACCGCTACCGGCTCACCGCGTTCGACAACCGCGGCGCCGGGCGGACGGCGATGCCGCCCGGTCCCCTCACCGTCGAGGCCATGGCCGATGATGCGGCCGCGGTGCTGCGGGAGCTGGACATCCCCTCGGCCCACGTCGCCGGGTTCTCCGGCGGAAGCCTCATCGCCCAGGAACTGGCGCTTCGGCATGCCGCGGCAGTCCGGAGCCTGGTGCTCCAGAGTACGTGGGCTGCCATGGACCACTACGTCAGGACACTGCTGAGGATCTTCCGGTGGCAGGCGGCGGCGGCACCCAGTGAGCGAGATTTCCTCGAGGCGTTCTTCGTCTGGGTCTACACCGCCAGAGCCCACAACGATGGGACGGTCGACCGGTTCATCGAGGAGGTGCTGGCGTTCGAGCACCCACAGAGCACGGAGGACTTCTTCGCCTTCGCGGACGCGTGCGAACGGCACGTGACCGCCGGCCGGCTCGGGGGAATCACCGTTCCCACGCTGGTGCTGGCCGGCGGCGCGGACGCGCTGACCCGCCCGGACCTGGGCCGGGCGGTCGCGGCGGAGATCCCGGGTGCGACGTTCGAGGTGATGGACGGCGAGGCACACCAGCCGTTCCAGGAGGTTCCGGAGCTCTGGAACGCCCGGGTGCACGCGTTCTGGCAGGACACCGGACGGCAGTCCGCAGAACCGTGAGGTGACTCCGGTTTCGGGAATCCGCAGGTCGATGGATGACGTGACATCGCGCTTTCGGGCCATTCCCCGTCATCCATCGACTGCTGGATCCAGGGGGGTGTCAGTCCTCGATGAGGTCGCGGACCTGGACCACCTGGTCGCGGCCGGGTCCCACGCCGATCGCAGAGATCCGGGTGCCGGACATCTTCTCCAGTGCCAGGACGTAATCGCGCGCGTTGGCCGGCAGGTCGTCCATCGTGCGGGCGCCGGAGATGTCC
>JAPFFX010000332.1 GCA_026645375.1 Citricoccus sp. WCRC_4
GAGCCGACCGGCACGCCCGCCGCGTCCCGCCCGGCGCCCTTCGACGCCGAGGCGACGTGAACGGGCGTCCGTGCGCCGGGCCCGTGCGCCGCTCCCGAGCGTGGTCCTGGATCAGTCCCGCGGGCTGACCGGCAGCTTCACTCCCGAGAGCCCGCGCGGCCGGACGGCCAGCGCCTCGGCGATGCGCCGCAGTTCGGTGCCGGCCGCCGAGTCCGGGTGGGCCAGGACCACGGGGGTGCCGCCGTCGCCGTCCTGGCGCAGGACGGGGTCCAGCGGGACCGAGCCCAGCAGCGGGACCGGCTGGTCCAGCGCGGCCGAGAGCCGGTCGGCCACGAGCCGGCCGCCGCCGCTGCCGAACAGGTCGAGCACCGTGCCGTCCGGCAGGGTCATGGCGGCCATGTTCTCCACCACGCCGGCCACCTGCTGGCCGGTCTGCTCGGAGAGTTCCCCCGAGCGCGCGGCCACCTGGGCCGCCGCCTGCTGCGGGGTGGTCACCACGAGGAGCTCGGAGGTGGGCATCAGCTGCGCTGCGGAGATGGCGATGTCACCGGTGCCCGGGGGCAGGTCCACGAGCAGGACGTCGAGATCACCCCAGTAGACGTCGGTCACGAACTGCTCCAGGGCCCGGTGCAGCATGGGGCCGCGCCAGGCGACCGGGCGGTCGGCGTCCAGGAACATGCCGATGGAGATGACCTTCACGCCGTGGGCGACCGGGGGCAGGATCATCTCGTCCACGCGGGTGGGGCGCTCCGTGGTGCCCAGAAGCCCGGGGATGGAGAAGCCGTGGATGTCCGCGTCCACCAGTCCCACCGCCAGGCCGCGTGCGGCCAGCGCGGTGGCCAGGTTGGCGGTGACGGTGGACTTGCCCACCCCACCCTTGCCGGAGGCCACCGCGTAGACACGGGTCAGGGTGGACTGGCCGAAGGGGTTGGCCGGCCGGCCGGCGGTCAGCCGGTCCTTGAGGGCGGCTCGCTGCTCGGGGGTCATCACCGTCATGACGACCTCGGCGCCCGAGCATCCCGGCAGTCCCTCCAGGGCCCGTTCCACGTCCCCGGTGATGGTGTCCCGCAGCGGGCAGCCCGCGATGGTCAGGCGGATGCCGATCGTCAGGTGCCCGGGGGAGTCTGCCCGCGGGCTGGTGGCGAGTGCCTCGACCGGGCGCCCGGCGCCGCCCTCGGTGACGGAGGCGACCATGCCCAGCTCCGTGACCGGGCGCCGCAGTTCGGGATCCAGGACGGAGCCCAGGCGCTCCCAGGCGGCCCGTTCGAGCGGGGTCGTGAGTTCAGGGGTGTCCGTCATTCGGTGGTGCCGTCCTTGGTGGTCTCGGTGTCCACGGCGGCCTCCTCCGCGGCGATGATCGCCAGCGTCGTCGTCTGCGCGCCGTCCTCGTCGCCCTCGATCCGCTCGCGGGCCTCCCGGCTCGGCCGGTTCTTCTTCTTTTTCTTCTTCCGCGCCACGGTGCCGGACCCCCGGTACGGGGCGCCGTCGTCGGGACCCTGGCTCAACTCCTCGAGCAGCTCGGCGCGCACCTGCTCGCGCAACTGGTCCTTGAGCTCCTCGGTGATCTCGGCCACCGCGTCCCGCATCTCGGAGCGCACGAAGTCGCGCGTGGCCACGTCCTGCAGGGCGATCCGCAGGCCGGCGAGCTCGCGGGTCAGGTACTCGGTGTCCGCCAGGTTGCGCTCGGCCCGGGCACGGTCCTCGCGCAGGGACACCTTGTCCCGGTCGTCCTGTCGGTTCTGCGCCAGCAGCAGCAGCGGTGCGGCGTAGGAGGCCTGCAGGGACAGCACCAGGGTCAGGGCGGTGAAGCCCAGGGCGGCGGAGTCGAACCGCCAGGGCTCCGGGGAGAAGGTGTTCCAGACCAGCCAGATGGCACAGAAGATCGTCATGGCCAGCAGGAACTGGGGGGTGCCCATGAACCGGGCGAAGCCCTCGGTGGCCTCGCCGAACGCATCCGGGTTCGGGCTCAGCCGCGGCCAGCGACGCTCCCGGGCCCCCATCGGGGTCTCCAGGCCGGTCCGGCGCTGCACCTGGTCGGTCGACTTCTCTGCCATCAGCTGGCCTCCCCTCTCGGCGCGTGTGCTTCCTCGGTCTCAGAGTCGTCCATGCTGCGCCAGTCCTCGGGCAGGATGTGGTCCAGCACGTCGTCCACGGTGACGGCCCCCACCACGCGGTGGTGCTCGTTGACCACCGGGATGCAGGTCAGGTTGTAGGTGGCCAGCTCGCGCGTCACCGCCGGCAACGGCAACAGGTCGGACACCGGTTCCAGGTCCTTGTCCAGCAGGTTGCCCAGGGGCTCCGGCGGCGGGTAGCGCAGCAGCCGCTGGAAGTGCACCACGCCGAGGTAGCGTCCGGTGGGGGTCTCCAGCGGGGGCCGGGCCACGATCACCAGGGAGGCCATCGCGGGGGTGAACTCCTGCTGGCGGATATTGGCCAGCGCATCGGCGACGGTCGCCTCCGGGGGCATGATCACCGGCACCGGCGTCATCACGGAACCGGCCGTGTTCTCCTCGTACTCCATGAGGCGGCGGACGTCGTCGGCCTCCTCGGGCTCCATCAGCTCCAGCAGCAGTTCCTGCTGGGAATCGGAGAGCTCGTGCAGCAGGTCGGCGGCATCGTCCGGGTCCATCTCCTCCAGCACGTCGGCCGCGCGCTCGATGTCCAGGTGGGAGATGATCTCGACCTGGTCGTCGTCGGGCAACTCCTGGAGCACGTCCGCCAGGCGCTCGTCCTGCAGCTCGGTGGCGACCTCCACGCGGCGCTTGGCCGTCATCTCGTGCAGGACGTCCGCCAGGTCGGCGGCCTTGAGGTCCTCGTGGGCGGCCACGAAGCTCGTGGCACCCTGGGGTTCGGCCTGGTCGGCCCACCGGGCCTGTCCCCATTCCACGAGCAGGTGCTCGCCGCGGGCCCGGCCGAAGGCCGTGCGGCCGGCGTCGCGGCGGACGTAGAGGTCGCTGACCACCCAGTCGCCGTTGCGCTGCCGTTCCAGGCCCAGGTCCTCCAGGACGGCGTTCCCGGACCCGTCGGCCAGGGTGACCTTGCGGTCGAAGAGGTCCCCGGCGACCATCAGCTCGGCCCCGCGGCGTTCGAAGCGGCGCAGGTTGATCAGCCCCGTGGTGATGATCTGGCCGGAGCCCATGGAGGTCACCCGGGTCATCGGCACGAAGACCCGTTTCTTGCCGGGCACCTCGATGACCAGGCCGACGGCGACCGGCGGCAGGCCGGGCCCGCGATCGTTCACGACGGCGTCGCGCATCCGTCCCAGCCGGTCGCCCAGCGGGTCGAACACGTCCAGGCCCAGCAACCGGGCGACGAAGATCTTGGGGGCACTCACCCCTCCAGCCTAGTCGGCCCGGGACGGCCGGCCCGGGGGCGGCCGGGGCCGCGGGGAAGGCCGGGACACGCCCGCCGGGACCATGGTCAGGGCGGCTGCAGCGGCGTACCGTAGAAGCACGGATATCCGGCCCCAGGGATCGAATCGAGCGGCGATGAACCGTGGCCCATGGAAGAAGTGGACTCCCGCCGTGGCGGTGAGCGCGATGATCGCGGCACTCGCGGCGGGTGGCTCCATCGCGGCCAGCGCGCGGACGGACCTGCCGGACAGGACGCCCCAGGACGTGCTGGAGATGGTCGCCGCGCACGAGCTCGGGGGATTCTCCGGTCGGCTGGAGGCCAGTGTCGAGCTGGGCCTGCCGCAGCTGCCCGTGGCGGACGTCCGGGAGGCCGGGGCCGCGGACACCGGCCCCGTGGACGGACGCCTGGCCGAACTGCTCGCGCTGCTGCCGGGCACGCACGAGGCCCGGGTCTTCGCCGACGGCCATGACCGGCTCCGCCTCCAGCTCCTGGACGGGGCCGACGAGAAGAACCTGATCCGCGACGACGACGACCTCTGGTTCTACGACTCCGCCGAGAACCAGGCCGTCCACGCCACCCTGCCCCGGGACCGGGCACGGCACGGCGAGACCATGGACCAGTGGCGCCGTGACGGAGCACTGCCCACCCCGGGGCGGATCGCCGAGCGCGTGCTGGACCGGGCGGAGGTGCACAGCGCGGTCTCGGTCGAGGAGGGCACCAGCGACTCCGGGAGGGACGCCTACACCCTGCGCCTGGACCCGCGCACCGGGCAGACCCTCGTGGACAGCGTCCTGGTCGACGTCGATGCCCAGACCGGCATGCCGCTCGGCGTCGAGGTGCGCGCCGTGGGCCAGGACGAGCCGGCCGTCAGCGTCGCCTTCACGGAGTTCACCCCGGAGGCGCCCGACGCCGGCCTGTTCGACTTCCAACCGCCCGCCGGGGCCACGGTGGAGGAGAAGTCCTTCCCGGACTGCGGGATGCGGCCCGGTGCAGCCGGG